>JAJYTV010000040.1 GCA_021792885.1 Bacillota bacterium | reverse complement strand
CGACGGGGAGTGCCGCCTTACGGGCGACGGCTACGAGGCGCGCGGACGCCTGCAGGCAGACGCTGCGGGGCGGGCCGACACCGCGCCCGCAAAGCGCGCGCTCGGCGCGCTCGCGCTCTGCCAGAACGCGAGCGTACGCCGGCACGGAAGCCGCGTCGCGGTCGAGGGGGATCCCCTCGAGGCGGCCCTGATTGTGGCGGCGCGCAAAGCCGGCATCGATGACAAGGAGCTTTGGCGCCACACCCCACGCGTACTGGAGGTGCCGTTCAGCTCGGAACTGCAGCGCATGAGCGTCGTCGTGCGCGAGGGGCAGGTGCTGCGCCAGATCACCAAGGGCGCGCCGGAGACGGTGCTCGGGCGCTGTTCGCACGAGATGCGCGAGGGGCGTCCGCAGCCGCTCACCCGCCAGCGCCGCGAGTATTGGCTCGCGCGCACGGCCGACATGGGGCGGGAGAGCCTACGCGCCATCGCCGTCGCGCAGGCGCAGGTGCAGCGGGCCGCTGAGGGGGAGGGGCTCTGCCTGCTCGGCATCGCCGGGCTCTACGACCCGCCGCGCGCCGAGGTGCCCGACGCGGTTCGCCGCTGCCGTGCTGCGGGCATCCGCACGCTGATGATCACGGGAGACCACCCCGACACCGCCGGCGCGATCGCGCGCGACCTCGGCATCCTGCGCAGCGGGGAGACGGTCGCGCAGGGACGCGAGCTCGAGGACGCCTCCGACGAGGAACTGCGCCGGCGGGTTCACGAGACGTCAGTGTTCGCTCGGGTCTCGCCGCAGTTCAAGCTGCGGCTCGTCGATGCGCTGCGCGCGAGCGGCGAGGTCGTGGCGATGACCGGCGACGGGCTCAATGATGCGCCCGCCCTGAAGGCGGCCGACATCGGGGTGGCGATGGGCATCTCGGGCTGCGACGTGACGAAGGAAGCGGCCGACATGGTGCTCTCGGACGACAACTTCGCCACGATCGTGGCCGCGGTCGAGGAAGGGCGCGGCATCTACGACAACATCCGCAAGTTCGTGCGCTACCTTCTGTCGTGCAACGTCGGAGAGGTGCTCCTCATGTTCCTCGCGGCGCTGCTCGGCGCGCCGCTGCCGCTCCTGCCAATCCAGATCCTCTGGGTGAACCTCGCGACGGACGGGCTGCCCGCCCTCGCGCTGGGCCTCGAGCCGGTGGAGCCCGACGTGCTGCACAGGAGGCCCCGGCCGCCGCGCGAGGGCATCTTCGCCCGGCGCCTCGGCTGGAAGATCATCTCGCGCGGCAGCCTGATCGGCATCACCACGCTCGCCGTCTTCCTCGTCGCCCGCGCGCTCGGCCGGCCGATGGTCGAGGCGCGTACGATGACCTTCGCGACGCTCGTGCTGAGCCAGCTCTTCCACGCGTTCGACTGCCGCTCCGAAAGCCGCTCCCTCTTCGAGCTCGGCCTGACCACGAACCCCTACCTCCTGGCGGCCGTGGCTTCGTCCGTCGGCCTTCTCCTGCTCGCGATCTACCCCCCGTTCGCGCAGGCGATGTTCCAAACCGTACCGCTGCATCTTGCGGACTGGCTTGTCATCGTGGCAGTCTCAGGCATGGGATCGTTCGCGATCGCGCTGCGCCGGCGCCTTCTGCGCTGGCGCGTCACGGCGGGTCCCCTGCGGAGGGAGATGGCTTGGAAGTCCCATTCCTGAAGATGCACGGCCTCGGCAACGACTACGTCTACCTCGACCTGATCGGGCATCCCGAGCTCGCCGACCTCGGCGACTACGGCGCGCTGAGCCGCGCAATATCGGACCGGCATCGGGGCGTCGGTGGCGACGGAATCATCCTGATCGCACGAGGCGACAGGCAGCACGACCTCTCCATGCGCATCTTCAACGCGGACGGCTCCGAGGGGGAGATGTGCGGCAACGGCATCCGCTGCCTCATGCGCTACGCCGCCGCGCGGGGCTATGCCCCGCGGCGCCAGCGCGTGCGCACGCGCGCGGGGACGATCGAGGGCGAGGTGGGTGAGGACGGGCTCGTGCTCGTCGACATGGGAGAGCCCAAGTTCGCACGCACGGAGATCGGATTTCTCGGCAGCGGCGAGATGCGCGACGCACCGTACGCGTTCGGAGGCGCCGAACTTCATCTGACCGCCGTCTCGATGGGCAACCCGCACGTCGTCAGCTTCTGGCCGGCGGGGGAGGACCTCACGGCGCGCGCGCTCTCGCTCGGCCCCCTGCTCGAGCGCGCAGAGTTCGCGCCGCAGCGCACGAACGCGGAGTTCGTCGCCGTGCTTGCGCCGGACCGGCTGCGCATGGAGGTTTGGGAGCGGGGCTCGGGGCGTACGCAGGCGTGCGGCACGGGTGCCTGCGCGTCGCTCGTCGCGGCCGCCCTCACCGGGCGCAGCGCCCGCGCGGCGACGCTCGAGCTCGCCGGCGGCGCGCTCTCGATCGCCTGGCGCGAGGACGGGCACGTCACCATGCGCGGACCGGCCACCTTGAGTTTCCATGGCAGCTTGCAATGGCCCCCCCGGGAGGATGACACTGCGTGGTGAAACTTGCGCGGCGCATGGAGACCCTGCCGCCATACCTGTTCGCAGCGCTCGACGAGCGCCGTCGCGCCGTCGAGGCGCGGGGCGTCGAAGTGATCTCGCTCGGGATCGGCGATCCAGATCTGCCGAGCATTCCGGCCGCGGTGGAGGCCGTGCAGCGCGAGGCGGCCCGCGCAGTGAACCATCGCTACCCGCGCTACGATGGGCTCTTGGCCTTCCGCGAGGCGCTCGCGCGCCACTACCTGCGGCGCTTCGGCGTGATGCTCGACCCCGAGCGCGAGACGCTGACGGTGATCGGCTCCAAGGAAGGCCTCGCGCACCTCATCTGGGCCTACGTGGAACCGGGCGACGTCGTGCTCTCGCCGGACCCCGCATACCCCGTGTACGCCGCGCACACCGGGCTAGCCGGCGGCGAGATCTACCCGATGCCGCTGCGCGCGGAGCGCGGCTTCTTGCCCGACCTCTCCGCGATTCCGGAGGACGTCGCGAAGCGGGCGAAGCTCCTCTTCCTCAACTACCCGAACAACCCGACCGGCGCGACCTGCGACCTCGCCTTCCTCGCGGAGGCCGTCGCGTACTGCAGCCGGCACGGCATCCTGCTGGTGCACGACGCGGCCTACGTCGAGATGACGCTCGAGGGAGAGCCCGCGCACAGCGTGCTCGAGGTCGAGGGGGCGAAGGACGTGGCGGTCGAGTTCTACTCGCTCTCCAAGCCCTTCAACATGACGGGCTGGCGCCTCGGCGCCGCCGTCGGGAACCGCGAGGCCATCGGCGCCCTCGGCCGGGTCAAGAACAACACCGACTCCGGCCAGTGGCACGCCGTGCAGTATGCCGGCGCCGCCGCCCTGGACGGGGACCCGGGCGCGTTCTTCGCGCAGATGAACGCGATCTACCGCGCGCGTCGCGACCGCCTCTGCCAGGGGCTGCACGCGATCGGGTGGCAGGTCCCGGTGCCGAAGGCGACATTCTACATCTGGGCGCCGGTGCCAGGTGGGGACGACCAGGGCTTCGCCGCGAACCTGCTCGAAGCCGGCGTCGCAGTCGTGCCCGGATCCGGCTACGGGGCGATGGGCGAGGGATATGTCCGGCTCTGCCTCACTGTCTCGGAAGAGGCGATCGACCGCGTGCTGGAGCGGCTCGCCGCGCTGCACCCGTCGCCCTTCCCGCGTTGACAAGCCGTTTGGCTTGGCATACTGTGAAGGATATATGAGCTTGGCCTTCTGCGCGCTGCAGGCGGCCGCAGGATAGCAGAGAGCCTGCGCCCACGGGTTGGGAGGAGATCCGCGTGGAGATCAAGCTGGTGAACATCGGCTTCGGGAACATCGTCTCCGCGAACCGGATTGTCGCCATCGTCAGCCCGGAATCGGCGCCGATCAAGCGGATCATCTCCGAAGCGCGCGACCGTTCCACGCTGATCGACGCGACGTACGGCCGTCGCACCCGCGCCGTGATCATCACGGACTCGGAGCATGTCGTGCTCTCCGCGGTGCAGCCGGAGACGGTGGCCAACCGCCTCGCGCAGCGCGCGAACGAGGACGACGGCGCCGAGGAAGAGGAGGAGCCCGCGGAGGCCGAGTGACGGCCGCCGCTGCGCAAGAGGGAGGACACGCCGGATGATGCAGCCGCCCTTGGAACAACTCGTGACCCAGCTCGACTCGAAGTACACGCTCGTCGTCGCCGCCGCGAAGCGCGCGCGCCAACTGCTCGACGACGGCGCCGAAGACGAACCCGGGCGTCCGAAGCCCGTGACCCAGGCGCTGTGGGAGATGGCGCACGGTCAGCTGAGCTACGAGCGCCTGAAGACCGGCGTGAAGTGAGCCGCATCGTCCTCGGCGTCACCGGGGGCGTCGCAGCCTACAAAGCGGTGATGCTCGCAAGCCGCCTCCGGCAGTCGGGGCACGACGTCGACGTCGTGCTGACCCCGGCGGCGGAGGCGTTCGTCACGCCGCTCAGCTTCGCCGCAGTGACCGGTCGGCGCGCCTACACAGACGAAGACCTCTTCGCCCCGCAGGGCGAGATCGTGCACGTGGAGCTCGCTGGCGCCGCGGACCTCGCCATCGTCGCACCCGCGACCGCGGACTTCCTCGCGAAGGCCGCGCACGGCATGGCGGACGGCCTCCTCGCGACGATCCTGCTCGCGACGCGGGCGAAGGTTCTACTTGCCCCCGCGATGGAGTCCGCCATGTGGGCGCACCCTGCTACGCGGCGCGCGGTCGCGCAGCTGCGCGCCGACGGTCGCACGGTGCTGGAGCCTGCGGCGGGCCACCTCGCGTCGGGCAGGAGCGGCGTCGGCCGTCTGCCCGAGCCGGAGGAGATCGCACAGGCGATCGCGCGTGCCTTGCAGCCGAGGCGCCTTGTGGGCGCCTCGGTGCTCGTGACGGGCGGCCCGACGCGCGAGTACATCGACCCCGTGCGCTTCCTCTCGAACCCCTCGACCGGCCGGATGGGGCTTGCCGTGGCCGAGGCTGCCCGCGATGCGGGAGCGGACGTGACGCTCGTGCTCGGCCCGAGCGAGCTCGCCGTCCCGCCCGGCATCGAGGTCGTGCGGGTGACCGCTGCCGCCGAGATGGCTGCGGCGGTGCAGGCGCGCTTCGCGTCAGCGGATGCGTTCATCGCCACCGCCGCCGTCGCCGACCTTCGGCCGCGCGAGATCGCTCCGGCGAAGGTGAAGAAGGCGGACCTCCTGATGGAGCTCCCGCTCGAGCGCACGACCGACATCCTTGCCTGGGCGGGCTCCGTGCGTCGCCCGCAGCAGGTGCTCGTCGGCTTCGCCGCGGAGACGGGCGATCTCGCCGCCGAGGCACGGCGCAAGCTTGATCAAAAGCATTGCGACCTCATCGTCGGCAACGACGTCGGCGAGAGCGGCGCCGGGTTCGCGACGGAGACCAATCGCTGCCTCTTCGTGACGGCGGACGGCGAACGGCAGGTGGGTCCGACGAGCAAGCGGGAGGTCGGGGAGGAGATCGTCGCCTTTGTCGCCCACAGACTCGGCCGGCCCTGAACCGCGCGTCGTACAGGTCGTGCTCGAGCGCGGCCCGCTGCGCCCGCTCGACTACCTCTGTCCGGAGGGGCTCGAGGCCGTCCCGGGCATGCTGGTGCGCGCACCGTTCCGCCGCACCGTCTCGCTCGGGCTGGTCGTCTCGCAAAGACCTCCGGAGGTGGCGATCGAGCGCCTGCGCCCGATCGCGGAACTGATCGGTCCGACCCTGCCCGAACCGCAGGAGGCGGTGCAGCTCGTCCAGCTCCTGCGCCAGCGTTACCTTGCGACGTGGCCGCAGGCCGCGCAGCCGCTCCTCCCGAGCGCCCGGGGCTTTCTGCCGGAAGCTGCGCGCTGGGAGATCGCCGCCGGCCGCGCGGCCGAGGCGGATCTCCTCCTTCGGCGGGCCCCGCGCCAGAAGGCGGCGTACGACGCCTTGCGCGGGGGTCCCCGACCTTTGCAGGCGGCGATCTGGCGCCCGCTCCTCGAGAAGGGACTGATCGTGCGCCACCAGGCTTCGCGCCCGGCGCGGCCGGAGAGCACCGGGCCCGCGCTGACCGCGGCGCAGGCAGCGGCGCTTGAGGCCCTGCGCCGCAAGCCCGGCGGCGCCTTCCTCCTGCATGGCGTCACCGGCAGCGGGAAGACGGAGATCTACTTCCGCCTGATCGAGGACGCGCTGCTTTCGCAGCGCGGGGCGATCCTGCTCGTCCCGGAGATCGCGCTCTCCGCCCAGCTTGTGGACCTCGTGCAGGCGCGCTTCGGCAGGCGGGCGGCCGTGATCCACTCCGCGGTCGGCGAGAGTGCGCGGCGCCAGGCGCTGCAGCGCCTCCGCCAGGGGATCGCCGACGTGGTCGTCGGGCCGCGCTCCGCGATCTTCGCGCCGGTTGACGCGGGTGTCGTGATCATGGACGAGCAGCACGAGGCGAGCTACCAGCAGGACGAGGCGCCGCGCTACCACGCGCAGGACGTCGCCTTCCTGCGGGCGGCCCGCTCCGGCGCGACGCTCGTGCTCGGCTCCGCGACGCCGGACCTCGTCACCTACCATGCGGCGCGTTCCGGCGGGCTGCAGCTCGTGCAGCTGCCCGAGCGCATCGGCGGGCGGCCCCTGCCGAAAGTGCATGTCGCCGACCTGCGCCGGACGCCGGGCCGCATCTTCAGCCCCGACCTGCAGCAGCTTGTGTCCGAGAGCGTCTCGCGCGGCGAGCAGGCCATCCTGCTTTTGAACCGGCGCGGCTTCCACCCGAGCATGGTCTGCCAGAGCTGCGGCCAGGTGCCGAGCTGCCCGGACTGCTCGGTGGCGCTGGCCTACCACGAGGACGGCGACGCGGTCTGCCACCTCTGCGGCCACCGCCGCCGCGCACCGGGGACGTGTCCTGCCTGCGGCGGGCGCATGCGCCTTCTCGGCACGGGCACCCAGCGCGTCGCGCAGGCGGCGCGGGAGACCTGGCCGGGGGCGCGCATCCTGCGCCTCGACCGGGATGCCGTGCGCAACGTCGGCGCCGCCGACGAGGTGTACCGGGCGTTCCGCGACGGGGAGGCGGACATCCTCGTCGGCACGCAGATGGTGGCGAAGGGCTTCGACTTCCCGCACGTCACCGCGGTCGGCGTCGTGGTGGCGGACATCGGTCTCGGCCAGCCGGACTTTCGCGCGTCGGAGCGCACCTTCCAGCTGCTGATGCAGGTCTCCGGGCGTGCCGGCCGGGCCGACACCCCGGGACAGGCGGTGATCCAGACCTTCGATCCGGAACACCCGGCGATCCGCTTCGCCGTCCGCCACGACTACGAGGGCTTCGCGGCACAGGAACTGCGCGAGCGCGAGCGCGGCGGTTACCCGCCGTTTGGCGAGTTGCTCCTGATCGGATACTCTGGCAGGGAGGAAGCAGCAGTCGCCGCGCTCGCGGAGCAGCGCACCCGGGAACTGCGGGAGCGCGCTCCGGACGGGGTGCGCGTGCTGGGCCCGGTGCCCGCGCCGATCTACCGCGCGCAAGGCAGGTACCGCTGGCAGACGCTCCTTCTCGCCGCGCGTCGCGAGGCGCTGCGCCGTCTTGCCGCGGAGCTCCCCCAGGGGGACGGCGATCTGCGCGAGACGCCGCTCTTCGATCCTAGACAGTTTCGTTAGCAATCCCGCAGGGAGAGATTCTGTGATGGCCATCTTGGAGATCGTGAAGCATCCGGACGATGTGCTGCGGCGCAAGGCGGAGCCGGTGCGCAAGGTGAACGCCGCCATCCGACGGACGCTCGACGACATGGCGGAGACGATGTACGCCGCGCACGGGGTCGGCCTCGCCGGCAACCAGGTGGGCCTTCTGCGGCGGCTCGTCGTGATCGACGTCGGTGACGGCCTCCTGCAGCTGATCAACCCCGAGATCGTCCGCCGCTCGGACGAGATCGTGGAGGACACCGAGGGCTGCCTCTCGATCCCCGGCTGGCAGGGAGACGTCCCCCGCAACCGGCAGGTGCAGATGCGGGCGACGCTGCCGAACGGCCGCGTGGCCTGGTTCGATGCGGAAGACCTCTTCGCGCGCGCCATCCAGCACGAGATCGATCACCTGGACGGCGTGCTGTTCCTGGACCGCGCGAGCAAGGTGTACGAGGTCACGGCGGAGTCGAAGGCGGAGGACGCGGAAGAGGCAGGGCAGGCGGAGGACGCGGAAGTGTCCCCGGTGATGCCTGCCGCGCCGCGTGAAGGCTAGGTGCGCCTCATCTTCCTCGGCACGCCGGAGTTCGCGCTGCCGGCGCTCGAGGCGGTGCATGCGCACCACGAGATCGCCCTGGTCGTGACGGCGCCGCCGAAGCCGCGGGGCCGGGGGCAAAAGCCCGCGCCGACGCCTGTGCAGCAGGCGGCGCAGCGGCTCTCTCTGCCGGTCGAGACGCCGGCCCGCCTGGACCCCGAAGCCGTGGAGCGCATCGCGCAGCTGCAGCCGGACGCGCTCTGCGTCGTCGCCTACGGGAAGATTCTGCCCGAGAGCGTCTTCGCGCGCTTCACATGCCTCAACGTGCACCCCTCTCTCCTCCCGCGCCACCGCGGCGCGGCGCCGGTCCCCTGGACCATCTGGTCGGGCGATGCGCTTGGCGGCGTGACGATCATGCGCATCGTCCAGGAGCTCGACGCGGGTCCGATCATCGTGCAGGAGGGATTCCGCCTCTCTGGAGAGGAGACGGCGGGCGATCTGCTGGAGATGACGTCGCGGCGCGGGGCGGACCTGCTCGTGACCGCGCTCGGCGGGCTCGCGGCGGGCGACATGCCGCAGACCCCGCAGGCGGGGGAGGCGACGTACGCCCGCATGCTGCGCAAGGAGGACGAGCAGATCGACTTCGACCGCACGGCCGAGGAACTCTCGCGCCAGGTGCGGGCGCTCTCGCCGCGCCCCGGTGTGCGGGTGACGCTCGAGGAACGCGGGCTTGAGCTGCGTATTCTGCGCGCCCAAAGCGCCCCCGGCGGCTTGCCGCGCGGCGAACTGCGGGCGATGGGCGGCAAGCTCGCGATCGGCTGCGGCGAGGGAGTCCTGCTCGTCTCGGAGCTGCAGCCGGCCGGCGGCCGGCCCCAGCAGGCCGAGGAGTTTTTGCGCGGACGCCCGTGGGCCTCCGGCCTGCACGTGCGATGAGCGCGTCCGGAGCACTCGCGCGGGTCGCGGCGGCCCGCGCCGGCATCCAGGTGGAAGCGGGCGCCCACCTGCCGCAGGCCGTGGACGGCGCGCTGCGATCGGCAGAGCTCGCGCCGCGCGACCGCGGCCTTGCGACCGAGATTGCCTACGGGACGGAGCGCTGGCGCTCGCAGCTCGACTACGCGCTCGAACCGCACCTGCGCCGCCCGCTAAGCACCCTCGAACCTGCGGTGCGGACGCTCCTCCGCCAGGGGACATACCAGCTCTTGCGCCTCTCGCTGCCCGCCTACGCCGTCGTCGACAGCGCGACCGAGGCGGCGCAGGGCGTCGGCGCCGGCCGCGCGCGCGGCCTCGTGAACGCCGTGCTGCGCCGCGTCGCGGAGCGCGGCCTGCCCGATCTGCCGCGTGATCCCGTCCGGGCACTCGCGGTGCGCTATGCGCATCCGGAGTGGCTCGTGCGGCGCTGGGTGGAGCAGCTCGGCTTCGAGGCGGCACAGGAGCGCCTGCGCGAGAACCAGGAGACCCCTCCGCTCGTGCTGCGGGTGAACCGGCGCAGGGCGGCGCGGGACGAGGTGCTGCAGGCCCTGCCTTCGGCGCAGCCCGTCGAAGGGCTCGCGTACGCGATCGAACTGCGCGCCGCAGGGGACGTGCGCGCACTCGCGGGCTATGGCGAGGGCAGATTCCAGGTGCAGGACATCGGCGCGCAGGCCGTCGGGGAGGCGGTCGGGCAGGCGGGCCGCTTCGCGGAACTCGCCTGCGGCCGCGGCACGAAGACCCTGCAGCAGGCGGAGCGCCAGGACGGCGAGGTGATCGGGGTGGACCTCGACGCGCGGCGCATCCGCGAGGCGGAGCAGGAACGGACGCGCCTTGGCCTTGACGCCAGATTCGCGCAGGGGGATGCGCGGGAGATGGCCGGTGTGCTGCCGGCCCAGGACGAGGTGCTGCTCGATGCGCCCTGCTCGGCGCTCGGGGTCGTCCGGCGGCGGCCGGACGCGAAGTGGCGCCGCCGCGCGCAGGACCTCCAGGCGAACGGCGCGCTGCAGGCGGAGCTCCTGCGCGCGGCGCTCGCGGTCTGCAGGAGCGGGGGCGTCGTGACCTACGCCGTCTGCTCGCAGGAGCCGGAGGAGACGCTCGTACCCGTGCGGGAAGTCCTCCAGGATTCGCTCGCGACGATGATCGAGGAGCCGCCGCCGCTCGCGCAGGCGAAGGCTGCGCTGGGCTACTTCCTGCCGGGCATGTACATTGCGCAGCTGCGGCAGCGCTGAGCGCCCGATCGCGCAGGGAAAGGGGCGTGGACGATGGAGACGGCAACCTTCGCGGGCGGCTGCTTCTGGTGCATGGAGCCGGTCTTCTCAGAACTGCGGGGGGTCCAACGCGTCCTGCCCGGCTACTGCGGCGGGCACGTCGAGCGCCCGTCGTACGAGGCCGTCTGCAGCGGGCGGAC
>JAJYTV010000039.1 GCA_021792885.1 Bacillota bacterium | reverse complement strand
AGGACATGTTCGGCATGCGCTTTCCGGGCCATCCCGACCCACGGCCCCTTCTGCTCCCCGGCGGCTACAGCGGTCATCCACCTCTCGCTCCGCACGTTCAGTCGGTGCCGAGAGATCCTTGGCGGCCGAGAACCCTCTCTCAGCACGGGATCGTCGAAATCCCCGTCGGGCCGGTGCATGCAGGGATCATCGAGTCTGGACATTTCCGCTTCTCGACCATGGGGGAGACGGTTTTGCAACTGGACGCGCGCCTGTTCTGGAACCACCGCGGCGTCGAGGAGAATCTCGAAGGCCGCAACATCGAGGAGTCCTTCCGCATCGTCGAACGCACCTGCGGGAACTGCAGTGCGTCCCACCAGGAAGCGTTCTCGCAGGCGGTGGAGGCCATCGCTGGTGTGGAGGTGCCCGTGCAGGCCCTCGCGTGGCGCGCGGCCATCCTGGAGATGGAGCGCATCTACAACCATTTGAATGACCTCGGCCAACTGGCCACGGGTGTTGCGCTTGCCGTGCTTGCGCAGCAGGGGCAGCGGCTCAAGGAACGCGCCCTGAGACTGCAGCATGAGGCGTTCGGCCACAGATACCTCTTCGGCACTGTCCGGCCAGGCTGGGTGAAACCGCCGAGTGATCCCAGGAAGCTTGCGGACGGCCTACGTCGACTTCACGAGGACAGTGCGCGCTGGGCCGACAAGCTCTTCACGAACGTCGGGTTTCGGGACCGACTCACCGGCATCGGGGTCGTTCCCTTGGAGACGGCACGCGTGCTCGGAGCGGTCGGCCCGTCTGCTCGCGCCAGCGGCACCGCGGCCGACGTCCGCACGGATCGCCCCTACGGGGCATATCGCGATGCCCGCGTCGTCCCCGAGACCAGCACGAACGGCGACGCGATGGCGCGCGCGGAAATTCGACGCCGGGAACTTGCCCAGTCCTTCGCGCTGGCGATCTCCTTCCTCAAGACGGGCGGACCAGCCAAGCCGCCTGCGGGGCTTGGTGAAGAGGTTTCCGGCGATGCGGCTGCGATCGTGGAGTCTCCGCGGGGCGCGGAGGTGCAATACCTGCGTCTCCTTCGTGGAAAGGTACAGCGGTTTCATTTGCGATCTGCGTCCTTCGCCGATTGGCCGCTGATCATGGTGGCAGCCGCTGACAACCCCATCGGGGACTTTCCTCTGATCAACAAGAGCTTCGAACTTTGTTACGCGTGCTGTGATCGCTGAAGAGGAAGGGGCTTGGCTTTGGAAAGACATACACTGATCCGCCGTTCCCTGGCTCTTCGCCATGTGGATTGTGGCAGCTGCAACGCATGCGAGTCGGAACTGGCAATGCTTTTTTCGCCGGATTACGACGCGCAGCAATACGGAATCGACATCGTGGCGAGTCCACGCCATGCAGACGGTGTAATCGTGACGGGACCTGGCACGCAGCAGATGGAATCTCCTTTCGCGAAGACGCTTCAAGCCGTGGGCGAGCCGCGCATTGTCGTTGCGCTCGGAGACTGTGCGCTCTCGGGCCACGTACATCGTGACGGCTATGCGTCAGGCAATGGCTTCGAGGCAGTCGTAGCGATCGACTTGCGAGTTCCGGGGTGTCCCCCGGCACCTAGGGAAATTCTCGACGCTCTTCGCCAGCTCATGCGGAGCAACGCGTAGGAACTGCCTGGAGTCCAAGGCGCGTAGTGCCGTTGATGTTGATTCCACGACACACCGTTGCATGGAGGCCGGCACCGTAGCGAACCGTCGCGGCTTCGGATCAGCGCTTCTTGCGCCGTTCCTGCAGCCAGCCGCGGAAGCGCGCGAGGAACGTCGCGGCTTCGTGCTCCTCGAACGGCGCCGAGAACCGGTAGCGGGCGCGCTCGTACGCGTCGAGCACCTCGTTGGGCCACCCCTCGCGCTGCGCGACCTGCCGCGCCGTCTGCGACGGGCGAAGGCTCTCCCTGAGGACATGGCGGCCGACGGCGGCGCGCACGCGCCCGCGCGCGCCGCTGCCGAAGTCGAGCGGCCCGCGGCGTGGGCCGAGGATGCGCTCGAAGTGCGCCCCTTCGCCCGCCTCTAGCGCGTTGCGCTGCCCACTCTCCTCGCGCTCTTTGGTCTGGTGCCTGTAGAGGAAGTAGATGATCCCTGAGACCACCAGGAGGAAGCTCGACGCTTCCGTGAAGCGCTCCCAGAAGATGAAGTTCGGCGTCAGGGGGGCGGGCTTCGGAACGTGGGGGGCCGTCGCTTTCCCGGGCGTCTGCACTCTGTTCTTCAGGGAGCTGGGGAACACCGCAAACACCAGGCGGACGACCGGCGTGAGGACGAAGGATACGAGCCCGAAGATCGCCGCCAGGGCGGAGGAGAACACTCCCGCCCCGGTGAGCAGACGGAGCAGCTCGACGAGCACGCCGAAGCCGGCGCTCAGCAGGAGGATGAGTCCGCCGAGCCGCAGCCCTGGCCTCGCAGCCGCCTGCTCCTGTCCTGGGCCCAGTGCGTCGAGGCTGTGCACGTAGGGCAGCCCGAAGAGGCCCGCCGCGACCAGGACGGCGGACGGGAGCAGGAGCGTGGCCGCGGGCGGCGTTCCCTGCATGAGGCGCCAGACGTTGAGGAGCAGCAGGACCGCCATGCCCAGGGCGGTTTGCGCGCGCAGCGCGCCGTGGGGGGCGACGCGCGGGAGCGTCTGCGCGCGGTAGGCGGACGCGAGGGCCGCGAGCGCCGCGACCCAAGAGGGCGGCCAGCCGCCCACGAAGGCCGCGCCCGCGCTGCAAAGGCAGAGTGCGGCGATGCCGAGGCGTAGGGAGACGCGGCGCGCAAGCGCCGTGAGCGCGAAGGCGAGCACCGGCAGCCAGAGCGGCACGGGATATCCCATCCAGGTCGCGACGGAGTACGTGAGGGCGACGATCCAGCTGCCGGCCGCCGCGTCGAGGGCGAGCCGCGCCCAGGCGCGCCCGCTCATCGCAGGAGGAGGTGCAGGGGCCGCACCTTCGCCGGCAGCGGCGCGTCGCGCACCGGATCCTCTGGTCCCGTGGCGAGGAAGTAGGTGTCGTGGTCGCGCGCGGCGCGCAGGAGCGCCCGCTGCAGCTCGTACGTGAGGTGCGGCGCGATCGCGACCACGTGGACGTGGTACGGGAGGCGCGGCACCTCCTCGACGACGATGCGGGGGAGGTCGCGGAAGATACCCGCTGGGCGAACCTGCGCGAGCGCCTCGAGCATGCGCGAGAGCTGCTTTGGGCCGGTGCGGGGCCGCTCGCGGTAGGAGAACGCGCGCCGGCCGGCCGCTTCGGAGAAGACGCCGGAGATGTAGAGGCCCACCGCCTCGCCGCGCCCGATCAGGTCGCTTGCGAGAGAGGCCGTCAGCTCCACGGTGCGCTCCAGCACCTCGCGGTCGATGCCGTCCCAGGGGTCGCGGGCCGTCGCGGGGTCGAGGAAGAGCGCCGTCGCGGCCGTCGCCACCGTCTCGAACGTCTTCACGTAGAGATCTCCCCTGCGGGCGCTCTGGCGCCAGTCGATGCGGCGCAGGGGGTCGGTGGGCTGGTAGGCTCGCGGGCCGAGGTAGTGCGTCTCCTCGTCGAGGAAGGAGCGGCCGCGGCGGTCGCCGATCGGCAGGGAGCGCCGGAAGTCGGCGCCCAGGGCGTGGATGCGCGGGTAGACGAGCAGGCGCGAAGTCTCCTCGCCCTCGCGCACGGATTCCTGCATGCCGAAGGGGTCCGCGAGGTAGGCCTGCAGCGGGCCGAGCGCATAGAGCCCGCGGCGGTCGAGGTGCGCGCTCGCACGCCGCGCGAGGCCCTGCCGGCCGCCCAGGGAGAAGGGGATCGGCACCACCGCGTCCGTTGGCGCCCGCTGCACCTCGAGGCCCTCCACCTCGATCCGCCGCGGCAGGTGGACGAGGACATAGAGCCAGGGGAGGGGCAGGCGCGCGGGGTTGCGGACGGACACCTCGAGCTCTGTCGCCTGGTCGGGGAAGATGCGCCGCGGCCGTGCCGTGACGGTGAGCGAGAGGCGGCGGCCGGCGAAGCGCTTGTAGTACGCCGAGACGGCGACCGCGGCGAGCGCGACGCCCAAGAGTCCCGTGAGGAGAGCATCTTGATAGAGCACGGCGAAGAAGAGGGCAAGGAAGAGCAGGAGGCCGATCCCCTGGTCGCTTTGGTCGAACTTGTGCTTGTTCTGCTGGTTGTGCGCCTCGATCCGCAGGTCCATCCCGCGCAGGCTGGGATTGCTCGGACCCCGCGCGCTCACGGCTCCCGTCTGCCTTCAAACGGCGCCGGCAGGTCCGCGAGCGCCGTCTGCACCGCCTCGACCGCCGTGGTGCCGGCGAGCTCCGCGCTCGCGTCGAGCACCAGACGGTGCGCGAGGACGGGGACGGCGAGCGCCTGCACGTCGTCGGGCAGGACGTATTCCCGCCCGTCGAGAAGCGCCCGCGCCTGGCTCGCGCGGGCGAGGGCCAAGGTGGCGCGGGGGCTCGGGCCGAGCGCGATGCCGGCACGCTCGCGCAGGGTGCGCGTCAGGCCGATCAGGTAGGTGAGGACCACATCCGAGAGCTCGATGGCGCGCGCGGCGTCCTGCAGCGCGGCGACCTCCTTCGGCCCGGCGACCGGCTGCACCTCGGAGAGGCGGTTTTGGCCAAGGTGCAGGCGCACGAGCTCCTGCTCTGCCCGAAGGTCCGGGTAGCCGATCGCGGTGCGCAGGAGGAAGCGGTCGAGCTCCGCCTCCGGGAGCGGGAAGGTGCCCTCCTGCTCGATCGGGTTCTCGGTCGCGAGGACGAAGAACGGCTGCGGCAGCGCCATCGTCTCGGCGTCCACCGTCACCTGGCGCTCCTGCATCGCCTCGAGCAGCGCGGACTGCGTGCGCGGAGTGGCCCGGTTCAGCTCGTCCGCCAGCAACAGGTTCGTGAAGACGGGACCGGGCCGGAACTGGAACCGCTCCTCGCTGCGGCTGAAGATGTGCAGGCCGGTCACGTCCTGCGGCATCAGGTCCGGGGTGCACTGCAGCCGCTGGGTCTCGAGCGAGAGGGCGCGCGAGAGCGCGCGCACCAGCATCGTCTTGCCGACGCCGGGCACGTCCTCGAGCAGCACATGCCCGTCCGCGATCAGGGCGCTCAGGACGAGCAGGATCTGGGGGCGCTTCCCGACGATGACCTTCTCCACTTCATCCGCGATGCGCGCGGCAAGCGCCGCTGGCTCTTGCACATGCTCGCCTCCAACGAAGAGTCGTTCGCCGTCGGAGGGCGCGATTCCTAGCTGGATGGACTTTCCTGAAGAGGGTTCAGGCGGGGATCGGCAGGACGTAGATGGTGTCCTGGATCCGGCGCACCTCGGCGACGCCTGCGACCTGCACGAGCCGTGCGCAGAGGGTATCCGGGTCCTCCGCGCGGCCGTCCAGGCGGTAGAAGCCCTGCCGCGCCACGCGGCAGCGCACCGTGAACCCGGGCACCTGGGCGATCGCGTCTGCGAGCACCCGCAGCGGACCCAGCGCCAGCGGCCCCGCCACGACGCAGACGGCTTCGCCCGGCTCTGTGCGGGATGTCGCGACCAGATGGCGGAGGAAGCGCTCCGCGACGGCGCAGTCCTCGTCGGCGAGCAGGGCGACGAGCCGGTGCAGCGCGTCGCGCTGCAGGGGGTCGTCGAGCTCCCAGTGCCAGGAGGCGGCCTGCGCGTCCTCGAGCGGGTCCGTGGAGTCCAGCATGCGATGTCTCCTTCGCGGCAAGGCTTCGGTCCGCCAGAGCAAATCGAGCGGGCGCGCCTCAAGGGAGGAAAGGTGCGCGCCCAAGATTGAGCGTAGGACGAGCCTGCCGGCTTGCCAGTCTCACGGCGGGTCTCAGGCGTTCGACGCGCGGGCGACCGCGCGCGAAGGGCGCCGGAGCCCCCCGACTCCTGTCGTCGGACGGTCGACAAGGATCCCGATGCCCCGCCGCCGGGTACTGCGATGATCGGGACGAACGTCCTTACGGGAGGCGAACGGCGTGGCCCTGGAAGAGGTCTTCTTGGCCATCGAGTCGCGGCTCTTCGTCGGGCGACACGCGGAGCGCCACGCGCTCGGGGAGATGCTCCGGCTCTCGGCCCAGAGCCCGGTGGCGGTCTACATCCACGGACCGCGAGACGTGGGCAAGTCCGCCCTCCTGCGCGCCTTCCTGCGCCAAAGCGGCCGCCCGCTCGTTGCGCTGCGCGGCGCGGAGGCGGCCCAAGGCGCGCAGGTCATCCTGCAGTTGCTCTCGCAGCGGCTCGCTGCCCTCGGCGTCGCTGCGGAGCCGGCCCTCGGGTCGGTGCGTGCGGGCCTGCAGCAGGCGGCCCACGGCGAGGCCGGCTTCATTCTCGCCGTCGACGGGTACGACGAACTCGGCGCCGCAGAGCGCTGGCTGCGCGAGGAGATCCTCTACCACCTCGGCGCGGGCTGCCTGCTCATCCTCTGCGGCAGGAGCTCTCCCGCCCAGCTCTGGCCCGTGGAGCGCGTCTGGCGCGCCTTCGTCCGCCCGCTGCCGCTCGAGGAGCTGCCGGGGGGGGAGGCGGACGAGTTCCTCGAGCGCCAGGGCGTCTCGCAGCGGAGCCTGCGCTCCGCCGCCCTCGAGACCGTCGGCGGCTCGCCGCGCCACCTCCTCGCTGCGGCCGACTCGCTGCAGGCCGGTTTCCCGTGCAACCCGAGCGACGTCTCGGGCCGCGTCCTCGAGCAGGTCCTGCACCCGGGCTCGCGCCGCACGCAGTGGCGCGCGGGGGGCAGCGGGGGCGACGAACTCGTCGCTGCCGCCGCCGTGCTGCCCTTCGTGCGCCGCGAGCTGCTGCGGATCGCCGTCGGGGCGATGGCGCTCGAGGAGGGCTGGGAGCTCCTCATGCGCATCACCCACCCCGACCAGGAGGGCTACGCGATCGGCGGGCGGCTGCGCGAGTCCCTGGAACGCTACGTGCTGGAGGTGCGCCCCTGGCAGGCGCGGCGGTGGAGAGAGGCCGTGCTGCTCGCCGCGATCGCCCGGCTGCGCGCGCACCGGAGTTCCCCCCTCTCTGCGCAGGACTGGCGGGAGATCTGCGCGCTCTCGCAGCGCGCGCCGTGGTTCTCCTCCCTCCACCCGCCCGCCGAGGCGGGGCAGGGCTGGACCATGCATCGCGGCGATCTGCAAGAACATGAAGTCGCATCCCTGCCGGGCGCCAGCGCGGCAGACATCGCGCTCTGCGAGACGCTGCTCGAGCGGTCCAGGGCCTCGGTCGCGACGTTGCGCGACCGCCAGGGAGAGCTCGTCGCCTGGCTCCTCCTGGTGCCCGTGCCGGCGCGTGGCGCGCCGCTCGCACTGCATGCGCGCTGGGGTGCGCTGCCGCAGGGCAAAGGCCTTTCCGGCCACGTCCAGGGCCTCATCCTGGCGGCCGCCGGAGAGCGGGAGACGGCGCCGGGCGGGATCGCGGTGCTCGTGCGCGAGACGGTGACGGACTGGCTTTCTGCCCGGCGGGTCTTCGCCGAGACGGGCAGCCTGCGCGGACCGAGGAACGAGGATCTCCTCCAGGCGCTCGGCTTTCAGGCGCTTGCGCCGCAGTGGCGCTGGAGCGCCTTTGAGGTGCAAGGCCATGCGCACCAGCTGATGCGGCGCCTCACGGCGCCGCGGCGCGTCCCGGCCCCGCCCGAGCGGGACCGCGCGGTGAAGGAAGCCCTCCTGCGCCTTTACGACGGGGATCTCGCGGGAACGTCCCTGCAGCGCTACCTGCAAGAGCGCGACGGCGTGGCAGCAGATGCCGGAGCATACCTGCGCGACGCGCTCCGCTCCGCCGACCTCGGACGGCCTGCGGGGAGCGGGCGCGAGCTCCTGCGACTCTACTACGTGGAGCGTCTCGGCGGACACGAGGCGGTGGCGGAGCGCCTGCACCTCTCGCGCGCAACCTACTTCCGCCTGCACAAGCAGGCCATCGCGCGCCTCGCCGCGGCCCTCTTCGCCTGACCGCACCCGTCTGGACAATCGTTTTCAGACAAGAGGGCCATTTTAAGTCATTCCTTAGCTTGCGATGCTAACGTTGCAGATGCCAACAGGTCTTCGGGCCAAAGGAGGTATCGCACTTGCAGCGCAGGATTGTCGTACCGCTTGTCGTCGTCGCGGTCCTAAGTTCCCTCGCGACGGTCGCGGCGACGTCGATCATCGGAGGCGGCTCCCCGCAGGCGCCGACCGTCGCAGCGCAAAGCGTGCAGCCGGAGCCCATCACGACCGCCACTGTTCCGGACATGGTCGCGCGGGTGAACCCGGCCGTCGTGCAGATCAACGCGACGCAGACCCAGCAGGTTTCGAGCCCGTTCTCCGGTTTCCCGGGCTTCGGCGCACCGTCGACGCAGAGCGTCGGGGTGCTTGGATCGGGGTTCATCATCACCTCGAACGGCGAGATCGTGACGAATGACCACGTCGTGAACAACGCCCACAACATCCAGGTGACGGTGCTCGGGTACCAGAACCCGTTCCCGGCCAAGGTGCTCGGTGAAGACTACAACCTGGACCTCGCCGTGCTCCAGATCCAGGCGCCGAAGCCGCTGCCGTACCTGACGTTCGCGAACCCGGCGGACACGGTGGCCGGTGAGCCGGTCGTCGCGATCGGCATGCCGTACGGCTTCAGCCACACGGTGACGACCGGCGTCGTCTCCGCGCTCGGCCGGCCGCTCACGATCCAGAGCCGCACCTACCGAAACCTCCTGCAGACCGATGCGGCGATCAACCCGGGCAACTCGGGCGGGCCGCTCCTCAACTACCAGGGCCAGGTCGTCGGCGTGAACACCGCCGTCTCGACGCAGGGCCAGGGCATCGGCTTCGCGATCCCGTCGAGCGACGTGACGCAGGCGCTGCCGGCCCTCGTGAAGGGGCAGACGCCGCCGGAGCCGTGGCTCGGCGTCAGCATCACCGACGTCTCGAGCGCACCGCAGGTCCCGCAGGGCTACACGTCGCAGGAAGGCGTGATCATCGAGCAGGTCGTGTCCGGCGGCCCGGCCGCGAAGGCCGGACTCCAGGCGGGAGACATCATCCTCTCCTTCAACGGGCAGCCGACGCAGACGGCCGACCAGCTGATCGAGGATGAGGTCAACACCAAGGTCGGCCAGACGGTGACGCTGACCATCTGGCGCAACGGATCCACCATGACCGTGAACGTCGTCCTCGGGACGATGCCGGCAAGCGGCAGCTGATCGCAACATCGCAGTGCAAGGGGACGGCCGGCCCGGTCGTCCCCTTGCACTGCTCTTCCGTGTGGCTGGCGCGATGCAGGGAGGGCAAGGTGCGTACGCTGAACAGCGCAGGAGCCCTTGGGCAGGTCAGAGGACCGAGTTGAGCGAAAGGGCGGGGAGCCCAGAGGAGGAGATGCATTGCGCGCCGTCTTCGCGACCTGGTGGAATGTCCTGCGGGCACGCCCGATCGTGGCCGCAGAGTTCGCGGTACCGTACGTGATCCTGCTCATCGCAGCGTTCCTCGCCGGGGTCGCGACCATCTTCTCCGGCGCGTTCGCCGTGGTGGTCGGAGTGATCTTGGCGCTCTTGGTGCTCGCGGCCTTGGCCTACACGTTCGGCGCCGCCTTCGGCGCGGTCGGCGAGACGGTGCGGGGGGATGCCCCGACGCCCTATTTCCTGCGGGCGCGCAGGCTCTTCTGGAGAACGCTCGGCATGTTCGGCATGGCGATCGTCGCGGCGCTGCCGGCGATCATCATCGGCGCGATCGGCTTCCTCATGCTCGCCGCGGCGATGCTCAGCTCGCTGGCTGTTGCGAGCGCGCCGAGCGGCGTCCTTGACGCCGCGTTCGCGGTCGTCGCTGTCTTCGTCCTCGTCGCGCTCGTCACCGCCCCCTTCATCTACTGCATGGAGGCGGGCGTCTTCGTCGGCGAGCGCCGCGTGATGGATGCCTTCCGCGCGGCGTTTTCCGAGGCGTACCGCGGCGGGCGTTTTTGGCGCTGGATCCTCGTCACGCTGATCGTCACCGCCTTCAGCCTGATCGGAAGCCTCGTGCGCAGCATCCCAGGGGTCGTCGGCGCCGTGCTCGGGCTGATCGCCTCGATCGCGCTGCTCTGGCTGAGCACCGCGCTCGCGTTCGTCAACTGGCAAGAGGGGAAGGGCGCGTAGCAGCCGCCGTCGCTGACACGCAGGCGGCAGGCCGGTGTTCCCCAAGAGAAGGGCCCTGCGGGGGTGGTTGGATGATCGACCGCAGGCCGCGCCTGCGCCTCGCGTTCCCCCTCGTGCTCGCGGCAGCGCTGCTCGCGGGCTGTGGCGCCGTGCCCGCCGCGAAGCCCAAGGCGCCGCTCGCCTCCCTTGCGGCGGTGCTGCGCACGCCCTCCCAGCCGACCCGTGTCTCCCTCGCGCCCGGTGCGCCTCTCCACCTTGCGAGCCTGCAATTCGTGAACGGGCAGGACGGCTGGGCCGGCGGCCAGGGCGTCGTGATGGCGACGACCGACGGCGGCAAAGCATGGAAGCGGCAGTACGTCGGCAAGGGGGACGTGCGCGGGTTCTCCTTCCCCGCAGGGGGCCAGGGCTTCGCCGCGACGAGCGCGGGACTTCTCGCGCTGCAGAGCGGCGGTGCCTGGCACCTCGTGAACCCGCAGCCCCTCGCCGCTGTGCAGTTTTTGAGTGCGCAGACGGGCTACGGCCTCTCGCCGATGGCGGGTGTGGAGGGGCT
>JAJYTV010000038.1 GCA_021792885.1 Bacillota bacterium | reverse complement strand
AACGCAAGTCTCTTCGCGCCCCCCTTCCCCTTGACACATCTCATGTGTCGGTACATATATGTGCTTAGACATAGGTGGTGAGTGCTGTGGTCAATGAGACGGTCGTCCTTGCCCTACTGCTGGAGGAACCAAAGCACGGTTACCGGCTCATGGAGGAGGCGGACCGCACCATCGGACCCGACGAGACCTTCGACACAAAGCGGCTTTACTCCACCCTGAAGCGTCTGGAGGAACGAGAGGCCATCGTGTCGCACCGGGAGCCTTCGCCCGCGAGGGGGGCTCCTCCGCGCAAGGTGTACGAGATTACGCCCCAGGGCGTTGAACTGCTGCGCGAACTCGTATCCGATCCAAAGAATGCGCTCGATCGGCGCCGCTTCTTCTTGAGCCTCTCCTTATGGGCCTTGATCCCCCGCTCCATACAGCGGGAGCTGCTCGCAAGGCGCAGGGAGTGGCTCGCCTCAGAGCTTCAACACATGGGCGCACTGGCGGCGTTTCCGGATCACACACCGTGGTCACGGGCCGTCATCACCTTTCAGCAGCATCAGGTAGCGGAGGAACGTCGGTGGCTCGACGCGCTGGAGAAGGAGATGGGTATCGGCGATGTCGATGATTGAGGTCGCGGGACTGCGCAAGGAATTCGGA
This sequence comes from Bacillota bacterium, assembly GCA_021792885.1. Classification (GTDB taxonomy): domain Bacteria; phylum Bacillota; class Sulfobacillia; order JAJZYS01; family JAJYTV01; genus JAJYTV01. The sequence continues at coordinate 9,944 of JAJYTV010000038.1, read as the reverse complement.
CGCGCAACGGCAGTCGCCGGCATCTCCTTCGCCGTATCCGAGGGCGAGGTGTTCGGACTCCTCGGCCCGAACGGCGCGGGCAAGACCACGACGGTGCGCATGCTGACGGGCCTGCTGCAACCCACATCCGGCAGCGCGACGGTTGCGGGCTGCGACGTGCGCCGCCAGCGCCAGCGGATGCTCTCGTCGATCGGCGTCGTCTTCGAACTGCCCGCCCTCTATCCGAGGCTGAGTGTGGAGGAGAATCTGCGGCTGTCCGGATCGCTGCGCGGCCTCTCCCGTGGCGATGTGCTTGCGGCGATGGAGCGGCTCGGCCTCACCGAGCAGCGTCGCCGTCCGGTCCGGTCGCTGTCGAAGGGCTGGCGCCAGAGAACGATGATCGCACGCGCCATGCTGGGGCAGCCCAAGGTACTCTTCCTCGACGAACCGACGAGCGGACTCGATCCGAACGCCACCGCCTTCCTCCACGACCTCTTGCGGTCCCTCCGCGACGAAGGGGTGACGATTTTCTTGACCACCCACGACATGGTGGAGGCGGCGGAACTCTGCGATCGCGTGGGCATCCTCAGCCGAGGCGAGCTGGTTGCGCTCGATGCGCCCGCGGCGCTCGTCGAACGCCTGCAAGGCCGCAGCATCCGGCTGACCTGGTGGGAAGCCGGGTCGCTGCGCGAGGCGTCGATTCCCCTGGCAGATCCATCGACCCCCGCGTTCCTCGAGGAGGTGCTCGCCCAACGCCGCATCCTGCAGATCGAGACGACCGGCACGCTCGACGACGTGTATCGCAATGTGACTGGCGGACAGGAGGCTCGGGCATGATCGCTGCGATCGCCGCGATTTCCTTGCAGTGGGGCAAGGACATCCTCCGGAACGTCATGCTGTGGCTGATGTTGGCCCTGCCGACCGGCATCGCCTGGGCGGTAATGCAAGCACAGGGTGCTGCCTCACAAGAGTTCGGGGCGATCTGGCTCGTGTTTGCACAGCTCATGGCGGGGATCATGGTCGCATCGGGCCACTGGCTCGAGGAGCGCGAACAAGGTACGTGGCAGGCGCTGCGTCTGAGTCCGGTGCCAATCGGATGGCTCCTCTTTGCCCAGGGCGCCCTGATCACTCTGCTCACGTTGATCAGCGAGTTGCTGGTCTTCTGGGTGAATCATGGCGTGGACCGCTGGAGCTCGCCGCTCGTCGTGTCCATGCTGTTCGGAGCCGCCTTGGCGTCCTTCTTGGGCGTACTCATCGGCATCGCGAGCCGCTCCGCACGCGCAGGCAACATGCTGGCAACCGTCGTCATGATGGTGCTGTTCCTCGGCGCGATCACGGCTCCGGGACTCTCCGGCTACCCTGCGCTCCACGCCATGCTGCACTGGCTTCCTTCCATCCTCGCGGCAGCTTCCCTGAGCGCCGGGCTGGCTGGCTACTATCCCCCCGCATCCACAAACCTCGCACTGGCACTATGGCTCTTGGCGGTGATCGTCAGCCTGGGCATCATCTTGCGCAGGCAGTATCGACTCGGCTCCTGACATGGACGGCCAAAGCGCCCTCATGCGCTCCAGTCCGTTGCCAGACTTCCAAGCTCTCCCGTAGAATGAGGGTCCTCCTCTGGGATTTGGGGGAGCCGGCGGACCATCGGGAACCTGCTCTTCCATAGGAGCGCTGAAGTCCGCGGCAATACAGATTGGAACGAGGTAGACACTTGATGCTTGAGACGTTCGTGACGACGCCGGTTGGCAAGGTGCGGACGCTTCGGTCCGGCCCAGCCAGTGCCGAACGGGCCGTCCTGTGCTGGCCTGGAATGGGACTCACTGCGGAGGAATTCCACCAGTTCCTACGAGAGGGAGACGCGCGGGGTGTTGCCGTCCTGGCTGTGGATCCCCCGGGCCACGGGCGCAGCGATCCGGCTCCGGGCATCGAATGGGCGGACGTAGCCGCCATCGTCCGTGACGTGGCGGCCGCACTGCCCGCGGCACACCTTCTTCTCGTCGGGCACACCGCCGGCGCCACCGCCCTCCTCTTCGGAGCGCAGGGCCTGCCGCGCCGCGTGGCAGGCATCGTTCTCGGCGACGGCGGCTTCCTCGAGGGCGCGCAGAGCGACGACCTCGAACTCCGGCGACAGAATGAAGAATGGTACGAGCATCTGACATACCCTGATTGGGACACCTGCATGGCGGCCGCGAGATCGGAACTCAACGCGTGGAACACCGACATTGAGGCGGGCATCCTGGATCTCTTCGCCACCACACGGGAGGGCAAAGTGCGTCCGCGGGGCGATCTTGAAACGATGATCCGGTGGGCTCAACTGCTGAGGGATTACCGCCCCCAGGAGGCGCCGGCTCTGTCCGTTCCTGCACTGGCGCTCTGGGCAACCGAGGTGCAATCCTCCGAACCCGCAGGCATCGCCGCTCTGCGAGATCGCCTCCCCCGCCTTCAGGCGCAGTGTCTTGTCGGAAGCGGGCACGAACTGTTCTGGGACCAGCCAGAAGCAGCGTCACTGGCAGTCTGGAACTTCTTCGACGCAGGCTGCCGTTGGCAGGACGCTTAGTGCACCCAGGGGCGTGTACCTCCGCACGACGTCGCCTTTGAAGCAGTCGGCTTCTGGCGAGACGGCCTTGCCAACCCCTTGTAATGTTTCTGTCCTAGGTGTATTAGTGTCATAGTACACTGATGCTCACGGAGGCGGAGGGTATGACGACGGCGATCGAGGCGCATGACCTTCGGAAGGTCTACCGCAACGGCCGAGGCGTTCTCGGGATCGACCTCGACATCCCGCAGGGAGAGATGTTCGGATTCCTCGGGCCGAATGGCTCCGGAAAGACGACGACGATCCGCACGCTGCTCGGCCTCACCCGGCCGACCGGCGGAAGCGCGCGCGTCGCCGCACGGGACGTCGTCGAAGAGAGCCTCGAGGTGCGTCGCGTCACAGGCTACCTCCCCGGGGACCCTGCGCTCTACGACCACATGACGGGGCGCCAGCACCTCCACCTGGCCCTCAGCCTGAGAGGCATCCGGGATCACCGGCCGGCGCTGGAGATCGCAGAGCGGCTCGGTGTCGAGATGGATCGCAAGGTCCGGCAGCTGTCGCGCGGCAACCGCCAGAAGGTGGCCATCCTCCTGGCCCTCGCGCACGATCCTGAGGTCCTGCTGCTCGACGAACCGACGAGCGGGCTCGACCCACTCGCGCAGGACGAGTTCCGGGAACTGCTCATGGACCTACGCCGTCGGGGGAGGACCATTTTCTTCAGCAGCCACGTGCTGCCCGAAGTGCAGGCGCTGTGCGACCGGGTGGGGATCATCCGGGACGGTCGGCTCGTCGCCGTGGATACGGTGGAAGGTCTCCGCCGCAGCCGGCTGAAGGACGTACGTTTGCACTACGCCGGTGAGGCTCCGGACTTTGAAGCGGTCTCAGGCGTACGCGACTTGGTGCGCAAGGGCGAGCAGGTCTCGTTCCGCATCGCGGGCGATCCGGGGCCGCTCTTCCGGCTGCTCGGCGAGTCTCCGCCTGTCGACGTGACGATCGCCGAACCGAGCTTGGAGGAAGTCTTCCGCACCTATTACGGAGGCGAGACGTCATGACGCTCTACCGCGTCGCGCTGCGGCAGCAGTTCGCCTCCTGGCTCGTCTGGTCGATCGTGATCACGCTCGCTGTGGGGGCGGTCTCCTCCGCCGCTCCGGCGGTGGCCAACTCGCAGGCGGTGGTGCAGCTCATCTCCAGCCTGCCCGCCTCGCTGCGCGGCGTGATGGGCGGTGCACTGATGATCAAAAGACCCCTGGACGGCTACCTCTACATCAAGCTGGTGATGTACCTCCCGCTGCTGGTCGGCATCTTCACGGGATTTCAGGCATCATCGCTCTTTGCGCGGGAGATGGAACACCGGCGTTTCGACTTTCTGCTCGGTCTGCCGATCACGCGTCGCCGCCTGCTGCTCACGCGCTTTCTCGCCCTCGTCACCGCACAGGCAGCGATGTGGGTGGTCGCAATCGGAGCACTCATGCTGTTTGTTCGGCAGCAGGGATTCCCTGTGGACGTTGCGGGGTATGTGCTCGTGGGATTCAGCGGCTTCCTCGTAACGCTCGTGACGACCTCCGCCGGTCTTTGGGCAAGCACGGCGGCGCGGGACTACGCCGCGGCGGCACGTTGGGGACTGGGAATCGCGACGGTGCCCTTCGCGTACGACCTTGCGGTGCGCGTTGCGACGGTGGCTCCGGGCTGGCGCTACATCTTGCCCTACGGCTACTACAACCCGCCGCATCTGCTGCTCACGCACGCGTTCCCATGGCTCGAGACGGTCGTTCTGATGGCGGCGACGGTTGTGTTGACGCTCTTGGCGATCCGCACCTTTGAGCGGAGGGAGGTCTGACGATGGTACTCTTTCGAAGCCATCTGAGACAGGAGGCACGCGCCCTTGCCGGGTGGTCCGTTGCCGTCGCCGCACTCGCCCTCCTCCAGACCAGCCTGTTCGAAGCGCTTCAGAAGAGCGTCGTCGTCTCCCAGTTGACGAGCGCCCTCCACCATCTGCCGGCCCAGTTCGTGCAGTTCGTCGGCGGCAGCCTGGACATCTACAGTGCCGCCGGCTGGGTCGGCGCGATGGATCTGTCCGGCTGGCTCACGCTGATCGTGGGGATCTGGCTCGCGCTCGCCGCGGTGAGCGTCGTCGCGCGCGACGTCGACCACCGGACGCTGGAATTCCTGCTCTCGCTGCCGGTGCGGCGCGGGCGGCTGCTCGCCGAGCGGTCCCTCTCCCTGGTGCTGCAGCTACTGGCTCTGTACATCGTGATCTTCCTCGGGGTGATCGTGGCGCTCGCATTCATCGGTGCGCGCGTCAACGATCTGCGCCTCGCGGAGGCGCTTGGGATGCTCTTTCTGCAGCAGACCGCCCTCGCGGGAACCCTCGTGCTTGTGTCGCTCTTCCTTCGGGATCAGACCTCCGCAATGCTAGCGACAGTGACAGCTGCCGCCGTGTTCATCTTTATCCCAGTGTTCATCGAATCCAATTCGCGCGTGGCTTTCCTGCGCCACCTGACCCCCTTCGACTACGAGGCTTCGGGCAGCCTCATGCTGCACGGGACCTATCCCGGCAGCCAGGTCGCCCTGGCGGCGATCTGGGCTGTCGCGGCGTTCGTGGCTGCCTGGGCAATCTTCGCGCGGCAAGAGGTATAGCGGATGTGGATCCGGATCGACAGCCAGAGTGGCGTGCCGATTTACCGTCAGATCGCATCGCAGATCGAGCAGGCGGTCCTGTCCGGCGTCCTGCGGATGGGCGACAAGCTGCCGGGTGTGCGTGAGCTCGCGGTAGAACTCGCCGTCAACCCGGCCACGGTAGTCAAGGCGTATGACGAACTGCAGCAAGGCGGCCTCATCGAGCAGCCGCGCGGCCGCGGGACATTCGTGCTGGGAAGGGCGGTGCTCCCTGATGCGGAGCGTCGCCGCCGCCTGCGCGCAGCGGCCCAGGCGCTGCTGCTTGAGACAGAGCGCCTCGGGTTCCGGCCGGAGGAGGCGCTGGTAGAACTCGAACGTGCCCTGCGCGAGACCGCACAGTCGCCAGAGGGTCAGAGAGAGGAGGATGGAGATGTCCGCCGTTAGCCTCGAAGGCCTTCGCAAGAACTTCGGCAGCGTGCCGGTGCTGGACGGGATCGACCTGGAGGTTCCCGCCGGAAGCATCTACGGGCTGCTCGGGCTGAACGGGGCTGGCAAGACGACGCTGCTGCGTCTACTGATGGGCTTCCTCCACCCAAGCGGCGGCTCTGGAAGCGTTCTCGGGCATCCTCTCGGCCGCCTCGATGCGACAGTCCGCGCTCGGATGGCCTATGTGCCGGAGCATCCCGCCTTCTACCCGGGCATGCGCGTCGGCGAACTGCTGCGGTTCGTCGCCGCGCTCCATCCGCGTTGGGACGCCGATGCGGCGGCCAGGTACCTCGATGCGTTCGACCTTCCCGTCGGGCGCAGAGTCGGTGCGCTGAGCACGGGCATGCGTACGCAGCTCGCTCTCGGGGTCGCGCTCGCGACGCAGCCCGAACTGCTCATCCTCGATGAGCCAGCGTCGGGACTCGATCCGGTGCATCGCCGTCGGTATCTGCAGGTGCTCCTGGAGGCGGGCGCAGCACCGGATCGCACCGTGCTCCTGACCTCGCAGGACCTAGGCTTGGTCGAGCGCACCTGCGACCATTTCGCCCTCATCCATGGCCGCAGCATCCAAGTTTCCGGTCCGATGGCGGAGATCCTCGACGCGGAGCGACGACTGCTCATCTCTGCGGAACCCGAAGTCTACGAAGCGCTCCGCGCACTCTCTGGGGTGCGGACCGTCCGCGCGGAGGCGCATGGTTTCCTCGTGACCGGTGCGGTGGACGCCGAAGCGGTCCGTACCATCGCCGGTGTCAGTGACATGCAAGAGCAGGGCGTATCTCTCGAGGAACTGTTCTGGAGCTACGTCGAGGACTGAGTCCTCCACGTGATCAGGCGAACGCGTCGGTCCGGACTCGAACCAGGGGACATCGAGCGGGCCAGGTCGAGCACCGGGTCGCCACTGAGGTCGACCAGAAAAAGTACCAGGCCAAGATCCGCAAGGTGGAACGTGAGGCGCAGTGGTACCCGGCCGCTGAGGCGTGGGCCGGTCTTGTTTCGCCCCTTAGGCAGGCCGGCTGACGCCAAACGGTGCATCTGGACGGGTTTCCCCAAGGAGGCTTGACCGCCGCCACCATAAGTAACACGAAGTTGACACCCACGCGGCGGAAGGCGACCCGGAGCGGGTCACGAATCCCGCCTTATCGGTGTTCTTCGCGTATCCGGCGGACGCTATCGTAGGCTTGGAGGGGTTACCGTGCGGTGCGGCATTCTCGGTGCGACCTTTGCGGCCGTCCTGCTACTAGGCGGGTGCGGAGCCATTTCCGCACACTCGTCGCAGGCAAAGAACCACCCCACGTCGCGTGCACGGAGCACGAACCCGAGCAAAACGACTCAACCGACAACGCCCCAGAGCACCGGAAGCGTAGCGTCAACCAGCCCTACAACAGGCGCTCCTTCGTTGCTTCAGGTGCTGCCCGGGACGCTACCGGGGCTCACTTTGACTGACGCGGATTTCGTCTCTGCCCAGGACGGCTGGATTTCAGGCGGGGTCGGCGGACAGATTGGCGGCCCTCCGCTCTCTGCTGGCATCGTCGCGCGCACGACTGACGGTGGAGGGAGTTGGCAGGTTGCGCGCCTGCCCAACCTCGTGCCGACTCAGATTCTCTTTGTTAGTGGCGAAACCGGCTTCGCCGTCGCTGGTCACGTCGGTGAACCAACCGCGGGAAAGATTCCTGGCCCCTTTGGCCTTCCCCAGGCAAACCTCATTCTGCGCTCCGGCGACGGGGGCCGGACCTGGACGACTGCGTTCGACGCAGGCACCAACGTGACTGGTCTCGCCGCCGGGCCCGGCTCGATATGGGCCGCTACCTCCGGCACCTGCACAGCAGGAAAGTGCTTGGGCAAGATCTACACCGCAACGCAGTCGTCAGGTTCCTCGTGGTCCACGCTCTGGGCGGCGCCGGGCGCGGTGCTAGCGGTGGCGGCGCAGGGACAAAGAGCGTGGGCGGTCATCGGCAGTGGCGACGGCAAGGCAAGCACAGCGCAAGTGTATTCCAGTCAGGACGGCGGTGCGCTCTGGACGAAGCTCGCGACGCTGCCGACCGGTAACGAGCTGAGCTACTTTACGGATCCTTCGCAGTTGCAGGCGCACATCACGTTCACGGACGCCCAGGATGGTTGGGTCACGCTCTGGTCCATGCAGAGCTGCGCCATGCATGGCTGTGGCGTCAGTGACATCTACCGCACGACCGACGGCGGGCACACCTGGACCAAGGACACCACACCCACCGTCGGCTGCGAGTTCGAGCCCGTGCTCGCCGCCTCGGGGCAAGGCGTGGCAGTGGCCCAAGGTGTCAACCTCGCAGCCTGCCAAGGCCCCGAGAGCACGATCTTTGTCTCCCAGGACGGGGGCGGCACGTTCAAGGTTGCGCAACGCTGGCAGAACCTTGGTGTGACCGCCATGGGCTTCATCCCCGGCGGCGGCTTGTGGACTTTGGGGAGCGGGAACAACGCCCTCGCCATCCAAAGCGCGAACGGAATGTGGCACCAGAGCTTCCCCGCACTTATCCCGGTTGGGCCCATCGACTTCGTGAACTCATCCGATGGCTTCGGCGCGGGGGACGCGCTCGACCCCGGCGCGCTCCTGCGTACCACTGACGGCGGGCGCACGTGGAAGGAGATTTCGACGATCCCGAACCTCGGCATCAATGCACTCGACTTCCCGACGGCCAAGGTCGGCTACCTGAACGCGGTGTCTGTGGATGCGGAAGGCCACGTCGCCGAGATCCTGCGTACAACAGACGGGGGGCGGACGTGGAGCAAAACCAGCGCACCGGCGTCGGACAGCGGCGAAGCGCCCGCCACGCTGAAGTTCTTCTCAGCGACCACCGGTCTCTTCCTCAACCTCTACGATTGCAGCACCTCCTGCACGCCGGAGGTGGCGAAGACCAATGACGCTGGGAAGACGTGGCAGGTGTCGCAGTTCGGCGCGACTACGTATTACCCGCAGTCTGCCACCACGCTTGCACCCAACCGGTACGTGGTTGGCGCAAGCGTAAACGGCAGTGCAGTTACGTGGCTCGGACAGACTACCAATGGCGGCGAGACGTGGACGACACTCTCGAAACTTCGGCTCCGGAGCGGTTCTCTACTCATGGACTTCCCGACACCCGACGTCGGCTATGTGATGGCGTTTGTATACCACGCGCCTGACCAGGCGGGCACGTACGAACTGCTCACCACGTCGAACGGGGGGAAGACATGGACGCAACACGGGTTTACGTTACCCGTGGGGTGGGGCGCTACACCCCCGGCGCTTGATTTCCTCAACCCAAGGCAGGGTTGGCTGCTGAACGGCTCCGTCCTGTGGTCTACCGACAACGGCGGGCGCACGTGGACGGCGGTATACACGCCGGTGCCGACCGAACCCTAGCACCAGCGGTCGTGCGGGACCGCACTTGTGCCACGTTTGGAGGAGCGGCTTTGCGCATTCGAGGTGATCTTGACTATGCGAAGCACGCGCCCCTAACACCAAGCACCGCGGTGGCCACTGGACTGCTCGCACTCAACCCGAGACACGATGAAGGGCGCCTCTCAGTTCAAGAAGCGTGTGGAAATGCGAGGGGATGGCCTGTCTTCGATCATGGCAACGTTCCCATGGTGTAGCGATGTTAGAAACACCCGCCCGCACACTGAAGAGAGGGGCCACCGAATGAGCGGGGCGACCAGGTTTCTTGCGTTGACTGCCACGGTTGCCCTTTCGCTCGTATCTCTGGCGGGATGCACCACTAGTACGTCCAACGGCGGGTCAGTCCGCTCACCCTCTTGCCTGCCCTATCACAGCCCACTGGCCCAAGGGCCCGGACCTTCCCCATGGGGCCTTCGGATGGTGGCCCTTCAGCCGATATTCGCGGGCGAACATGTCAGGATCGACGGGATCAGTCCTTCCGCACAGAATGCGAATCTGCATGGTGGGTGGAACTCCGCAAAGTATGTTGACTTCTACGTACTGGGAGACCTCGCGGACGTAATGCCGTACGGTCGGTCCCCAAATGCCAAGTCTTGTATCTCGCGTCACGGCTTGTTCTGGGGACGAACAACGGTTCGCGACGGCAATTTCACCTGGACCGGCACAGTGCCAAAGCGCGTTACCTCCGGACATTCGTGGTACGTAATCGCTGTAGGTGACGACGGATTCTATGCGACATTGAATCTCGCCGATGGCGACCTGAATGATCAATCCATGTATCGTCTGTCGAAACGCTACTCTTTGGTCGTTTGGCCCGGAACAGAGGCGAAGGCCGCTTCCATCGCAACTCCAAACTTGCTACGGATAGGCAGACTGTTTCACGTGGTCGGCAACGGACTTTCCCCAAGTTTGCCGTTCCTC
>JAJYTV010000037.1 GCA_021792885.1 Bacillota bacterium | reverse complement strand
CGCGCAGGGCCGTGTCGTGCCCGAGCGTGATGAAGATCAGCGTCAGGACCGAGGCGTGTTGCGCGGGGTACATCACGAAGCGCCCGATCGCGGCGCCCACCGCCGCCGCGATCGCGACGGAGAGCAAGAGCGCCGGCGCCAGCGGAACTCCGTGGCTCTGCAGCATCCAGAACGACATCGCACCGATCATCGCGAACTCGCCCTGGGCGAAGTTGATCACGCCGGTGACCTTGTAGATGAGGGAGAACCCTACCGCGATCAGGGCGTAGACGCTGCCCATGCCGATGCCCGCGACGATGAACTGTGCCAGCGCCGCCATCGCGTCACCTCCTCAGGGCTGCTCTGCACCGCGGGTCAGTTGCGGTGGACCTTCACCGGTGTTCGCACCCTCTGTCTGCGCCGGCGCGGACACGGCGCGAGGGGCGCTGCCCCGGCGCCGGCGCAGACCCGTGACGAGCCCCTCCGGCCAGAAGATCATGATCACCACGAGCGCGAGCCCGTAGATCGTCAACTGCAGCGCCCCGCTCACCGCCGGATCGAGGTTCGTGCCGGCGAAGCTCAGGATCTGGTTGATCGCCTCGACCGCAGCGGCCCCGAGCACCGCGCCGTAGACGCTGCGCAGCCCTCCGATCACTGCCATCAGCACGAAGTTGATCGAGAGGGCGAAGGTGAAGACCGTGGGGTCGATGTAGCCCTCGAAGCTCGCGTAGAGGCCGCCGGCCACCGCCGCGAGCACGCCGGAGAGGACGAAGGCCTGGCGCTTCACGACCGCCGGGTCGACGCCCATCAGGGCGGTCGCCGTCTCGCTCGAGCGCACCGCCTCGAGCAGAGTGCCCGCGCCGGACCGCACGAGCCGTGTCACGAACCAGCTGCCGAGCGCCACAAGCGCCCAGGCGAGCGCGAGGAAGCCGATCGCGCTGAGGGGCCCCGAGGGCAGCGCGAAGGACCCGATGCCGTACAGGCCCGAGTTCCCGCCCGTCAGTGGCAGCTGCTGGAACGCGACGTCGGCGATGATGCCGAACGCCAAGGTGGCGAGCGCCAGGTAGTGCTCCATCAGGTGCAGGGTCATCGCACCGAGCAGCCACGCGACGGCCGCGGCCAATACGGCGCCCGCAAGAAGGCCGAGCCAGGGCGAGAGCGAAAAGTGCGTCGAGAGGATGCCGACCGTGTAGGCGCCAATGCCGAAAAAGCCCGCCTGCCCGAGCGACACCTGGCCGGCGTAGCCCATGAACAGGTTCAGGCCGATGATCACCAAGCTGTACATGCCGACGAGGGTGAGCTCGCTGACCCAGTAGGGACCCACGAACATGCCGGCCACCACGGGTACCAGGAGCAGCAAAAGCGCCTGCACGCCCGTGAGGCGCCCCGCCGTCAGCAGCTTCCGCGTCATGTCCGCCCCACCTGCCGATCAACCAGAGAGTGATGGGAATGGGAACTGCGTCTCCCCCGCTGTCATGCGGCGATCCCGCCCGCGGCGCCCTGCAGCGCGCGACGGGAGGGCCGGCCGAGCGCCGTCCCCCCCGCGGCCGTTCCCCCTACTCCTTGGCTCCGGTGAAGCCGGGCACGAGGGTCCAGTGCTGGTTCACGACCTGCATCAGGATCTCGGAATCCGGGTCGAGGCCGTTGTGGTCCTGCGGCGTGAGGTGCATGACGCCCGTGACGCCGTTGTAGTTGAGGTGCTCGAGCGCCGTGCGCACGGTGGCCGGGGTAGCGTTCTTGCCGGCGATCGCGATCGCGTCCTTCAGCATGTACACGGCGTCGTAGCCGAAGGCGCCGAACATATTCGCGGGACCCGCGGAGGTGCTGCCGTACGCCTGGTCGTAGCTCGAGACGTACTTCTCGATCACGGACTTCTGCGGGTCGCTCGCCGGCAGCTGGTTCGCAACGAAGAGCTTGGTGCTGACGACGAAGTCGCCGTTCACCGCGCTGCCCGCGAGCGTCAGGAAGACGTCGTTGCTCGAGCCGTCCGAGAAGAAGATCGGCCACTTGTCACCGAGCGAGGCATAGCCCTTCGCGATGATGTCAGACCCGGGCGGGACGTCCCAGACGACGACGGCCTGCGGCGCCGGCGACATCGACGACAGCTTCGCGAGGTCTGGGGTCGCGTCGGTCGCCGTCATGCTGACGGGGACGCTGCCGACGAGCTGGATGCCCTGCGGCGTCGCGTACTTCTGGAAGTCGCTCAGGCCGCCGGTGCCGTATTCGAAGTCGCCATAGACGAACGCCACCTTGGAGATGCCGTGCGCCTTGAAGTAGTTGACCATGACCTGCATGACCGTCGTGTCGACGATCGGCACCTTGAAGATCCACTGGCGCTGCGCGACCGGCTGGATGATCTCCGCGTCCGACGCGAGCGAGATGAGCGGGATCTTCGCCTGGTTGGCGATCGGGACGGCGACCATGGTGCCGCCCGTCGAGGCGTCGCCGATCAGTCCGATCGGGTTGTCCTGCACCAGCTGCTTGAACTCCTGGCCGGCCTTCGTCGGGTCCGTCGCGTTGTCGAACGAGATGACCTTCAGCTTGCGCCCGTTGACGCCGCCGCCCGCGTTGATCTGCTGCACGGCGAGATCGATGCTGTTCATCTCTGGAACGCCGAGCGAGTCGTACGGCCCGGTCAATGGAAGCGACACGCCGATGATGTAGGGGCCTGTCGATGACGCCTGTGCACTGCTGGGGGAAGAACCGCAGCCGGCAAGGCTGAGCGCCAGCCCGCCGGCCAGGGCGACACCGAGCGCGGAACGCATCTTCCGGGAAGCTCTGATGGCCATCGTCGTCACCTCGCGATTCGCAGCGGCCCCCGCCCGAAGGGTCGGCGGGACCGCGTGCGATGGACTTGGGAGCGCAGGATCAGCGGGCAGCGAAACGTGCGCGGCGCGCCAATGAACCGATTGCATGGCGTGTTGCGCCGCAGGCGGCAGCCGGAGCACGGACCGAAGTGTGCGTCTCCCCCGCAACGATGCCGAGTCATTGCGCTATGGCGCCAACACGCGGAGGCATGTCGACCGGGACAGCGACCAATGCCTGAAGCTATCACCCCGCCTCGCAACGGCAGTCTGGAGTTTGGCTCAGTATACGGAGTCACGAAATGTGGCGAACCAACCGATTATCCTATCTCGCCTGAGGCGCTTGCCTCATTTCCCGATGCCGCCTCGCTCTGCCCGCGCCCTTGCGGCGCGCCGTCGCCGCGCTCCCAAGAGGCGTCCTGCACCGCATGCGGGAGCCTGTCGGGCGCGCACACCCATGCAAACGACCTAGGCGATTTGGGGTGTCTGCATCATTTCGCGGCTCCCCAAGGGGCCTACGATGGCATTGTTCGATCGAACGTCCGATCGCGGACGTGCGGCGAAGGAAGGGCATGCGATGACGGGCTTCGACCAGCGGCGCGAACAGGTCCTCGACGGCTGCGCGCGCGCCTTCGCGGCAAAGGGGTACGACGGCACGTCGATCAAGGACATCGCCCGGGCCGTGCCGATGAGTTCGGGCGGGCTCTACCACTACTGCGCGAACAAGCAGGAATTTCTCTACCTCATCTGCGACCGGGCGTTTCGCTCCCTGATCGACCGGCTCGAAGCCGGGCTGCAGGGCGTCTTGGACCCGCGCGAACGGGTGCACACCGTCTTCCGGTCGCACCTCGGCTACTTCCTCGAGCGGCCGGACGAGCTGATCACCCTCACGGAGGACCTCTCCTCCCTGGAGCCGCCCTGGACCGGGCACGTGCGCGCGCTGCAGCGCAGCTACTACGCCATCGTGTCCGGCGTGCTTGCCCCGTTCGAGGCGCCCGGCAGCGTGCCGCTGCGGGTGGCGACGATGAGCCTCTTCGGCATGATCAACTGGGTCCACACCTGGTATCGGCCCGACGCCGACCCCGGCGTCGAGACGCTCGCAAGCCAGATGGCGGAACTCTTCCTGCACGGGCTCGAGACCAGACCATCCCGAGGGGGCGGGGCATCGTGACGCAGGGCATCCGGGTCGAGCGGACGGGACGCGCGCTGGTCATCACGCTGTGCGAGCAGCCGCTCAACATTCTGGGAAGGTCGCACATCGTCGCGCTGAACGAGGTGCTCGCGGGACTGCAGGCGGACCAGGAGGTCGATCTCATCTGGCTGCGGGCGGAGGACACGCGCGCCTTCTGCGCCGGCGTCGCGATCGCGGACCACCTGCCGGATGTCGCGGAAGACATGCTCGCCGCCTTCCAGCGGCTCGGCGAGACGTTGCTCCACCTGCCGCAGGTAGTGCTCTGCGAAGTGTACGGGGCGGCGCTCGGCGGCGGGTTCGAGCTCGTGCTCCTCTCCGATCTCGTGGTGGCTGCGGACGACGTGAAGTTCGGCCTGCCGGAGATCACGCTCGCGGCGACTCCGCCGGTCGGTGCCGCGCTGCTGCCGGCGCGCGTCGGCTGGCAGGAAGCGGCACGGGTCTGCCTGCTGGGCCAGGCGCTCGACGGCGCCTGGGCGGAGCGCAACGGTCTGCTCACGAGGCTCGTCCCCCGGGCGGAGCTGAAGGACGCCGCCCAGGCGCTCGCGGCGCAGCTCCTCGGCCTGAGCGGGCCCGCGCTGCGCACGACCAAGCGGATCCTGGGGAGCGCCCTCGGGCAGGACCCGCACGCTGCGGTGCGGCGCGGGTTCGAGATCTACCTCCAGGATCTCTTGCCGACCCACGACGCGCGCGAGGGCATCGAGGCGTTCGTCGCCAAGCGGGCGCCGGTCTGGACGCACGGCTAGTCCCGGTCTCCAGCAGCGGCGGCAATTCAGCGAGGGAGGCATCACGATGGCACAGGAGTTCAAGGACATCATCTATGAGGTATCCCCGAAGGGCTTGGCGACCCTCACGATCAACCGGGAGTACGCCTACAACGCCTACACCACGGAGACGCTGCAGGAGATCCACCAGGCGGCCCGCATGGCCTCCTTCGACCCGAACGTCTACGTCTTCGTTCTCACCGGCGCCGGCAGCAAGGCCTTCTGCACCGGCGGCGACGTCAAGGAGTACGCGGCCAAGTACGTCGACAAGCCGAGCGGCTTCCTCGAGTACATGGTCCACTTCCAGGACTGCCTCGACGCGATCCGGCACATGGGCAAGCCCACCATCGCACGCCTCAACGGCATGACGGTCGGCGGCGGCAACGAGTTCAACATGGCCTGCGATTTGGCGGTCATGTCCGACACCGCCTTCATCCGGCAGGTGGGTACGCGCGTCGGCAGCGTCGCCGCCGGAGGTGGCACGCAGTGGCTGCCGATCATCGTCGGCGACCGGCGCGCGCGCGAGCTCCTGTTCTTCTCCGAGCCGATCTCCGCCCAGATCGCGCTCGACTGGGGCCTCGTCAACCGGGTCGTGCCCTATGGCAAGCTCGACGAGCAGATCGACGAGTGGGTCGAGAAGCTGACCGACAAGTTCGCGGAGTCCCTGCGCTACACCCAGGAGTCGACGAACTTCTGGAAGGACCTCTCCTGGTACAACACGATCGGCCACGCCCGCGAGTGGCTCAGCCTGCACTTCGCCCACCCCGGCGCGCAGGAAGGCATGCGCTCCTTCGTCGAGAAGCGGGAGCCCGACTACCGCGGCCTGCGAGAGATGAGCCGGGAAGGGCAGGGAGACTTCTGGCACGGCGCCCCGACCAGGACCTGCCCGTCCTGCGGCGCCAAGGGCATCCCGTCCAACTTCCAGTTCTGTGGCGAGTGCGGCCAGCCGCTCGACGCGGGGGTGGCGCAGTGAAGGCAGCCGTCTTCTACGGGCCGCATCAGCCGCTGCGCATCGAGACGGTCCCGGACCCCGTTCCGGGCCCGGATGAGATCCTCGTGCAGGTGGCGGCCTGCGGTCTCTGCCACACTGATCTGCACTACATCGACCACGACGTGCCCACGGCGCACAAACCGCCCCTGATCCTGGGCCACGAGGCGTCGGGGACCGTGACGGCCGTCGGCGAGCGGGTCAAGGGTTTCGCAGTCGGCGCGCCGGTGCTCGTGCCCGCCGTCTTCAGCTGCGGCGAGTGCCGCCAGTGCCGGCGGGGCCGCGAGAACATCTGCGAGCACATGGTGATGCCCGGCAACCACGTCAACGGCGCCTACGCGGAGCTGATGACCGCCCCCGCCAAGGACGTGCTGCACCTGCCGCAGGAGATCCCGCTGGTGGACGCCTGCATCATCGCCGACGCCGTCTCGACGCCCTACAACGCAGTGAAGAACCGCGGGCGGGTGCAGCCGGGCGACACCGTGGCGGTGTTCGGCTGCGGCGGCGTCGGGCTGAACGTGGTGCAGATCGCGGCCGCTTCCGGCGCCAAGGTGATCGCCGTGGACATCTCCGACGAGAAGCTCGAGAACGCCAGGCGGTTCGGCGCGGAGGTCGCCCTCAAGGGCGGCGAGGGCAACCAGGTGTCCAAGGAGATCAAGCGGCTCACGGGCGGCGGTGTGGACATCGCCTTCGAGGCCATCGGCTACCCGCCGACCATCGTGCAGGCGTTCGACAGCTTGGCCCGTGGGGGGCGCCTGGTGCAGGTCGGCTACTGCCAGCACCCGGTGGAGCTCAACGTGTCGCGTCTGATGTTCTTCGAGATGGAGGTGCTGGGATCGCTCGGCTGCAGTCCGCTCGACTACGTGCCGCTGATCGATCTCGTGGCCCGCGGACGCCTCAAGCTCTCGGAACTGATCTCGCACCGCGTCCCGCTCGAGCGGATCAACGAGGGCCTCGACCATCTGCGCAATGGCCAAGGCATCCGCAACATCGTGGTCATGGATTGAGGCTCCTGCCAAGGAGGGTGACGGACATGGCGGCAATCGGACTGCCCCAGCTCGAGGAGGCGCAGGACCTCACGGCGCTGGTCGACGACCTTCGGGTCCTGTTCGAGGATCCGGACTTCAAGCTGGCGTCCGAGATCAAGCGCACCACCGGCAAGCCGATCGTGGGCAACTTCCCGGTCTACAGCCCGGTCGAGCTCTTTCACGCGGCGGGTGCGCACCCTGTCGGCCTCGTGGGGGCCGGCAACCAGATCGAGATCGCACATGCGGACTCGCGCTTCCAGTCGTTCGTCTGCTCCGTGATCAAGAGCACGCTCGAACTCGGCCTGACCGATCGCCTGCGGGACTTCGACGGCATGGTCTTCCACTCGATCTGCGACCCGGCGCGCAACCTCGCCTCGGTGTTCAAGCGCAACTTCCCGGACCAGTGGGTGGAGTACATCCACTTCCCGCAGAACCTCGTCTCGGAAAGCAGCGTCGACTACCTCGAGAGCGAGTACCGGCGCATCCTGGATCGGCTGTCGGAGCTCACGGGCAAGCAGGTCACGAACGACGACGTGAACCAGTCGATCACGCTCTACAACCGGGCGCGCAGCCTGATGCGCGACCTCTACGCCTTTCGGCGAGACAACCCGCACGTCCTGACGACGAAGGATCTCTACACGGTCGTGCGCGCCGGCCACATCCTGACGGTCGAGGAGCACATCCGGCTGCTCGAGCACGTGCAGCGTCTCGTGCAGACGAAGCAGGGCCACGAGCGCGACCACATCCGGGTCATCCTGGTCGGCTCCTTCTGCGAGCAGCCGTCGCTCGACCTGATCAACGCGATGGAGGAGGCGGGCCTCGACATCCTGGACGACGACTTCATGCTCGGGCGGCGCTGGTTCACGGAGGACGTCCGGGCGGACGGGGATGGCGTGCGCAGCCTCGCAGAGGCCTACCGCGACCGTTCGGTGATCTCGTCGGTCAAGCACGACTCGCGGCGCCACAAGGGCGAGGAGCTCGTCGCGCAGGTCAGGAGCGCCAAGGCGGACGCGGTGATCGTCAGCGTGCCGAAGTTCTGCGAGCCCGGCCTGTTCGACTACGCCATCTACCGCAGGGCGCTCCTGGAGGCGAACATCCCGCACCTGTTCGTGGAGTACGAGGAGAAGATGTGGCTCTTCGACAAGGTCCAGACCGAGGTCGAGACGTTCGTCGAGTCGCTCTTGCTCGACTAGGGGGGCAAGTACCATGGCGGAGAACGCCGAGAAGAGGAACTACCGCGGGCGACTGCACGATCTCCAGAAGGACCTGATGAACGACTATTTCGACCAGATGACGCGCTCTGCGAACGGCGAAGGCGACCCCTCGGTCTACCTCTTGATCAGCGGCAACCCTGTCGAGCTCTTGCGCGCGTTCGACCTTTTGCCGATCTACCCGGAGATCAACGCGCTGCAGACGGCGGTCAAGAAGAAGGCCCTTCCCTTCATCCAAAAGGCCGAGGAGATCGGCTACTCGACCGACAACTGCGCATACGTCAAGGCGGACATCGGCCTCTACTTCTCCGGCAACCAGGCGCCGATGGCCAAAGTTCCGCCGCCGAGCCTGCTGCTCACGAACTACGTCGGCTGCAACGTCTACCTGCACTGGTGGGAGCACCTCTCGGAGCTCACCGGCGCGCCGATCTTCGACATCGACATCCCCTTTCTGCGCACGCCCGACGGCGAGCCGCGCCCGGAGGACATCCAGTACGTGATGCGCCAGCTCGGGGACCTGATCCCGATCCTGGAGCGGATCTCCGGCAAGCGCTACGACCCGGACCGCCTGCGCGAGGTGGTCGAACTGTCGCGCGAGACCGGCGAGTACTGGGCCCAGATCAAGCTGCTGACGCAGCTCCGGCCGAGCCCCTTCGACGCCTACTTCGACGCGGTCACCATGATGGGCCCGCTCTACGCGCTGCGCGGTACCAAGGAGGGCCGGGACTACTTCCGGGACGCCTACCTTGAGCTGCAGCAGAAGGTCGCCCAGCACGAGGGCCCCCTGCCGGAGGAGAAGTACCGCCTGGTGATCGAGGGACCGCCGCCCTGGCCCTACCTGCGCACCTTCCGCGAGATGTTCGAGCGCTGGGGCGCCGTCTTCGTCGCCTCGAGCTACTCGACCGTCGGCGGCCTCTGGGAGTTCGGCTTCCGCCACGACCCGGCGAACCCGCTCGAGAGCGTCGCGATGCACATGCTCAAGTGGAACCTGACCAACCGCAACTTCCTGCAGCGCTACGCCCAGCTCAAGAGCTACGTCGACGAGTGGGGCGCCGATGGGCTCGTGATCCACTCCGTGAAGAGCTGCCGACTGTTCTCGGCGGGCCAGGGCGACATGCGCGAGTACTTCGCGCGCCAGCTGGGCGTGCCGACGCTCCTCGTGGAGTCCGACCTCGAAGACCAGCGCTACTTCTCTCCGGCGCAGATGCGCACGCGCATCGACGCATTCATGGAGTCCCTGGAGCACCACAAGCTGGTCTCGCACGGCTAGATCAGAACGCAGAGGGAGGGGATCGGATGCTCTACAGGGCGGGCGTGGACGTCGGCTCCACGCAGACCAAGGCGGTCATCGTGGACGAAACCGGCACGATGGTGGCGAAGGTCCTCGTCGACACCGGAAGCAACGTCGTCAAGGCGGCAGAGCGCGCGTTCGTCCAGGCGGCGGAGCAGGCCGGCCTGCAGCGCGAGCAGGTCGACTACGTCGTCGGCACCGGCTACGGTCGCTTCAACGTCACGTTCGGCAACGACCAGATCACCGAGATCAGCTGCCACGCCAAGGGCATCGCGCATGTCAACCCGAACGTGCGAACCGTCATCGACATCGGCGGCCAGGACGCGAAGGCGATCAAGATCGACGAAACCGGCGACGTCAAGGACTTTGTCATGAACGACAAGTGCGCGGCCGGCACCGGCCGTTTCCTCGGCAACTCTGCGGAAGTGCTGAACCTCTCCCTGGACGAGATCGGCGAGCGTTCCCTGCAGGCCAAGGTCCCCGTGCGGCTGAGCACGGTCTGCACGGTGTTCGTCGAGACCGATATCCTCTCCCACCTGGCGCTCGGCAGGAGCGTCGAGAACATCCTGGGCGGCGTGCACAGCGCGGTTGCGGCGCGTGTCGTGGCGCTCGCGCGGCGCGTCGGCGTCGAGCGCGAGGTCGCGCTGACCGGCGGCGTCTCGCGCAACGTCGGCATGGTTCACGCGCTCGAGAAGCACCTGGAGGTCCCGATCTACGTCAGCCCGGACGCGCACTTCATGGGCGCGCTGGGCGCCGCCCTGTTCGCCAACGAGCGCGCCATCGCGGTCGCCGGCTAATCCGCAGCGAGGGGGATGTTCACATGATCTGTCTTGGCCTCGATATGGGCTCCCGCTACACCAAAGCGGTCCTGATGGGCGAAAGCAGCCAGATCCTCGGCGCGACCGTCATCCGCACCCAGCCGCCCTTCCTCGACGCGGCCAAGCAGGCGATGCGCCTGGCGCTCGACGCGGCGGGGCTGCGTGAGGCCGACATCGACTACACGGCCACCACCGGCTTCGCCCGCTTCGCCGTCCCGTTCCGCCAACTCCAGATCACCGACATGACCTGCGCCGCGCGGGGATCGATCATGCTCTTCCCCAACACGCAGACGGTGCTCGACATCGGCTTCCAGAGCACGCGGACGATCCGCGTGCTGCCGAACGGCCACGTCAAGGAGTTCAAGACGAACGACAAGTGCGCCGCCGGCGCAGGCGGCTTCGTCGAGCGCAGCGCCAAGTACCTCGAGGTGACCCTGGATCAGGTGGGTTCCCTCTCCCAGCACGCGACGGCGCCGGTCGCGATCTCCAGCGTCTGCGCGGTGCTGGCCGAGTCCGAGATCATCAACCACGTCTCCGACAACCGCAACGTCGAGGATATCCTGCGGGGCGTGCACAACTCGCTCGCGACCCGC
>JAJYTV010000036.1 GCA_021792885.1 Bacillota bacterium | reverse complement strand
CAACTCCGAGCAGCACGACACACCCGACCACCACGCCGACGTCGGGTCCCTTGACGGGCTCGACCCCGCCAACCGCTCCCACGACGCCGACGACCACACCGACGGTCCCCTCGCAGGGGCACGCGCACGGCGCGCCCACGCCTGTGATCGTGCTGTCGCCGAACGGATCGAGCGATATCCTCGGCGGACTGTCGTACGGCCAAGGGCATGGCGACCAGGGGCAGAGCGGCAAGGGGAGCGACGGCCGCGGTGGACAGGGCCAGGGTTTCGGCAAGGGCTTTGGCAAGGGCCAGGGTTTCGGCAAGGGCTTTGGCAAGGGCCAGGGTTTTGGCCAGGGCCAGGGTTTCGGCAAGGGCCAGGGCGTCGGACAGGGCGGCGACGGCAGCGGGCAGAGTTCTGGGAAGGCCGGCCCGCAGCAGGGCGGATCTGGCGATGGCAGCCAAACTGGTGGGCAGGGCGGCAGCCCGACACAATACTTCCCGGGCGGCAGCACGCAGATCCAGCCCGGCAGCAGCGGTGACGGCGGGTACCTGCAGCAGGGCGGTACTTCGGGCGGCAGTTCCCTCCTGCCGGGATCGGGCGACGGCGGCTCGACCTACCCCTACCAGTCCGGCGGCGGGGACGGCTCTGGGGGAGGCGGCGACTGACGCCTTGGGCAGGAGGCCCTGGATCGGCTGTCGAACCGGGAACTCAGGCATACTTGGCCTGAGGAGGCAACGGTTTGAACTCGCTAGGATCACCGGTCGTGACGATCCTCTGGTTCGTAGTGTTGATCGCGATCTTCTGGTTCCTCCTGCTACGCCCGCAGCGCCAGGAGCAGAAGCGGCGCGAGGAGATGATCAAGAGCCTGCAGCGTGGCGCGCGGGTGGTGACGATGGGCGGACTCCACGGCACGATCGTGGACCTCGCCGAGGACACCGCGATCCTGCGCATCGCGGACAAGGTCGAGGTGACGGTCAGCCGCTCGTCGGTGGCCCAGGTGATGGCAGGCAAGGACAAGAAGGCCACGGAACCGCGTGCGAAGACGCCGAAGGCAGACCACATCGGGGGCGTGACGCTGGAGGACGAGACGCCAACTGATCAGTGATCTCTATTTGCTGTTTCCGCCCGGACGGGTTGCGCGCTATACTTCGTAACGAGTAGCGGCCCGTCCGGGCGGATTCATTTTCGGGAGGGTACTGATTGTCGACGACGCTCGAGACGCTGCACCCGTTCGCGATTGCCCAGGGACTGATCGACCGGGCGGTCCAGCGCCTCGGTCTCCCGCCGCAGGTCTACGAGGTACTGAAGGAGCCCCAGCGCGTGCTCCGCGTCGCGGTCCCCGTGCAGATGGACAACGGCCGCGTGAAGACGTTCCCGGGCTATCGGGTGCTGCACACGGATGTCATCGGTCCCGGCACCGGCGGGGTCCGCTTCCATCCTCAGATTTCGGTTGACGACGTCAAGGCGCTCGCGATCCTCACCACCTTCCAGTGCGCCGTCCTCGGCCTTCCGTACGGGGGAGCCCAGGGCGGCGTCATGTGTGATCCGGCCCAGCTTTCCGAGGGCGAGATGGAACGCCTCGCGCGCGGTTACCTGCGGGCAATCACCCCAGTCACGGGCCCGCACCTGGACGTTCCAGGACCGGACCACGGCACGAGCAGTTGCATCGGAGGCTACCTGCTCGACGAATACCACCGCCTGCACGCCCGCCACGCGCCAGGGGCTGCGACCGGCAAGCCGCGCGTCGTCGGCGGATCGCACGGGCAGTTGAGCGCCGCAGGCCGCGGCTGCGCCATCGCCGTGCGGGAGGCTGCACGGCGCATCGGGCTCCCGCTGCAGGGGGCGCGCGTCGCGCTGCAAGGGGCAGGCCGCGCGGGACTGCGCGCGGCGCGCGATCTCCAGGCGCTCGGCTGCCGGGTCGTCGGCGTTGCGGATCACGATGGCGGCCGCTACGACGCGCAGGGCATCGACCTCGACGCGCCCCAGGGCCAGGGCGAGCCGATCGCGGCGGAGCAGGTCCTCGGGCTCGACGTCGACGTCCTCGTGCTGTCGCAGGCGGTTCGTCCGATCACGGCGGCGGCAGCGATGGGCATCCGCGCCAAGATCGTCGTGGAAGCCGTCGACTCTGTCACCACCCCCCCTGCAACCGCCCTCCTCTCGGAGCGCGGCATCGTGCTCGTGCCGGACGTCGTGGCCAGCGCCGGTGGGCTCGTCGTCTCCTACTTCGAGTGGGTCCAGAACACGATGAACTTCTACTGGCCCGAAGCCGAGGTAAATGAGAAACTGGAAAGGATGATGACCTCGTCCTTCGACGAGGTCTGGACGCTGCGCAGCGAGTACGCCACTTCACTGCGCGAGGCGGCTTACCTCGCGGGCGTGCGGCGCCTCGCGGGGGCGATGGCCGCCCGCGGCTGGCTCGAGTAGGGGGAAAGGAGCGGGCGGATGGACGAACGGCAAACGCGCGACCGCAAGGCGTGGGAGCAGGATACGCTGGGCCCGTGGCAGGCGCGCACCCCGGAGCGCGAGCCGGAGTTCCGCACGCTCTCCGGCATCGACCTGCCGGTCGTGGCCGACCGGGGGGAGTGGCGCTCCGGCGCTGCGGCGCTCGGCTATCCAGGGGAATACCCCTTCACCCGCGGCATCTTCCCGACCATGTACCGCGGCAGGCTCTGGACGATGCGTCAGTACGCCGGCTTCGGCACGGCCGAGGAGACGAACGCGCGCTTCCGCTTCCTGCTCGCGCAGGGGCAGACCGGCCTCTCCGTCGCATTCGACCTTCCGACGCAGATGGGCTACGACTCCGACCACCCGATGGCCCAAGGCGAAGTCGGCAAGGTCGGGGTTGCGATCGACGCGCTCGACGACATGGTCCGCCTGTTCCAGGACATCCCGCTCGACCGGGTCACCACCTCGATGACGATCAACGCGCCCGCCGCCATCCTGCTGCTGATGTACGCCGAAGCCGGACGCCTCCAGGGCGTGGGTGGCGACCGGCTGGGCGGGACCATCCAGAACGACATCCTCAAGGAGTACACGGCGCGTGGCACGTACATCCTGCCGCCCGAAGCATCGCTGCGCCTTGTGACAGATACCTTCCGCTACTGCAAGGAGCACCTGCCGCGCTTCCACACCATCTCGATCTCCGGCTACCACATCCGCGAGGCGGGCGCGACGGCCCCCCAGGAGGTCGCGTTCACGCTCGCGAACGCGCTCGCCTACGTCGACGCAGCGGTGGCTGCGGGACTCCAGATCGACGAGTTCGCACCGCGCCTGTCCTTCTTCTTCAACGCGCAGAGCGACCTCTTCGAGGAGGCGGCGAAGTTCCGCGCCGCGCGGCGCCTGTGGGCGCGTCGCATGCAGGAGCGCGGGGCGCGCGATCCGCGCTCGACGATGCTCCGCTTCCATGCGCAGACGGCCGGTTCCGCGCTGACGGCGCAGCAGCCGCTGGTGAACCTCCCGCGGGTGACGCTGCAGGCCCTCGCCGCAGTGCTCGGCGGGGCCCAGTCGCTGCACACGAACGGGTACGACGAGGCGCTCGCGCTCCCGACGGAGTCGTCCGCGCTCCTCGCGCTGCGCACGCAGCAGGTGATCGCCTACGAAACCGGCGCAGCCGACGTGGTGGACCCCCTGGGAGGCTCCTACCACGTCGAGCGGCTCACGGACCGGATCGAACAGGAGGCGGAGCAGTACCTCTCGGAGATCGCAGCGCTCGGCGGTGCCGTGGCGGCGATCGAGCAGGGCTACGTCCAGCGCAAGATCCAAGATTCCGCCTATCATTTTCAGATGGACGTGGAACAGGGGCGGCGCAAGGTCGTGGGCGTCAACGCCTTCCACTCCGAAGCGGACGAGAAGACGCCGCTCCAGCGCATCCCGCCGGAGATCGAGGCGAACCAGCGCCGCCGTGTCGAGGAGCTGCGGGCGAGGCGGGACCAAGGTGCCGTGCAGCGTGCGCTCGATGCGGTCGAGCGCACGGCGCAGGGCAGCGAGAACCTCCTGCCCGTGCTGCGGCAGGCGATCGCCGCCCAGGCGACGCTCGGGGAAATGGTCGGACGCTTGACCGACGTGTTCGGCCGCTACCGGCCGAAGGACGTGCTGTGAAGGAGGCGACGCGTTTGGCGGATCCACGGGTGGCCGGTCTCGCGCACATCGGGGTGGCCGTCCGGGACCTCGACGCGGCGGAGAGGGCATACCTCGCGCTCGGGGCACAGCCCCTGGGCCGCGAAGAGGTGGCGAGCGAGGGGGTGCGGGTCGCCTTCCTCTCGCTCGCGGGCATCCGCATCGAACTCCTCGAGCCGCTCGACGCGGGTGCGGAGTCCGGCGTGGCGCGCTTTTTGCGCGAGCGCGGCGGCGGCGTGCACCACCTGGCATTCGACGCCCAGGATCTCGGCGCGACGCTGCGGGAGCTCGCATCGGCCGGCATCGCGCCGATCGGCGCGGGTGCGCGGCCCGGCGCCGAGGGGCGCACGGTCGCATTTTTGCACCCGCGGGACACCGGCGGTGTCCTCCTCGAACTGTGTGAGGTGAAAGAATGACAGACCGGTTGCAAGAACTCGCCGGACGCCGGCGCAAGACGATGGCCGGAGGCGGCGAGAAGCGCGTCGAGCGCCAGCACGCGCTGGGCAAGTGGACGGCGCGCGAGCGGGTCGACGCACTGTTCGATCCCGGGACCTTCGTCGAGCTCGACCTCTTCACGACCCACCGCTCCACGCTGTTCGGCATGGACCGCGCCGAGTCGCCGGCCGACGGCGTCGTGACGGGCTACGGCGCCGTCGAGGGGCGGCTCGTGTACGCCTACGCCCAGGACTTCACGGTGCTGGGCGGTTCGCTCGGCGAGATGCACGCCGGCAAGATCCACAAGGTGCAGGACCTCGCCCTGAAGAGCGGTGCGCCGATCGTCGGGATCGCGGACTCGGGCGGCGCCCGGATCCAGGAAGGGATCGACGCGCTGAACGGCTACGGCGAGATCTTCCGCCGCAACACGCTCGCCTCGGGCGTCGTGCCGCAGATCTCCGTGATCGTGGGGCCGGCGGCCGGCGGAGCGGTCTACTCGCCCGCGATCACCGACTTCGTCTTGATGGCGGAAGGCATCGGGCAGATGTACATCACGGGACCGCAGGTCATCGAGTCGGTGACCGGGGAGAAGGTGAGCCACGAGGAACTGGGCGGAGCCCACACCCATGCGCGGCGCAGCGGCAACGCCCACCTGACGTTCGCGACGGAACAGGAGCTCTTCGCAGGACTTCGGCGGCTCTTGCGCTTTTTGCCCAGCAACAATCTCGCGAGTCCGCCGCAGGCGGAGCCGAAGGATCCGCTGGAGGGGTCCGCCGAGCGGCTGCGCGGCGTCGTGCCCGAGGATGCCAACAAGCCCTACGACGTGCGGGACGTGATCCAGGGCCTCGTCGACCAAGGAGACTTCCTCGAGCTCCAGCCCGAGTTCGCCCGCAACCTCGTGATCGGGTTCGGACGTGTCGAGGGGCACGCCGTGGCGATCATCGGCAACCAGCCGAAGGTGCTTGCGGGCTGCCTCGACATCGACGCGTCGGACAAGCTGGCCCGCTTCGTCCGCTTCGCCGACGCCTTCTCCATCCCGGTGATCACGTTCGTCGATACGCCTGGTTACCTGCCCGGCACGAAGCAGGAGTACGGCGGCATCATCCGCCATGGCGCGAAGGTGCTCTACGCCTACTCCGAGGCGACGGTGCCGAAGGTCTCCGTCGTCCTGCGCAAGGCGTACGGCGGCGCCTACCTCGCGATGTGCTCGCGGTCGCTCGGCGCCGACGCGGTGCTCGCCTTCCCGACCGCCGAGGTCGCCGTCATGGGACCGGACGGCGCAGCGAACATCATCTTCCGGGGCGAGATCGAGGGCGCCGAGGATCCTGTCGCGGAGCGCAAGCGGCTGGTGGAGACGTACCGCGCCGAGTTCGCGAGCCCGTACGTCGCCGCCGCGCATGGCTACGTCGACCAGGTGATCGACCCCGCGGAACTGCGCCCCGCCGTGGCGCGTACGCTCTGGGCCTTGCGCCAAAAGCGCGAGGAGCGTCCCGCGAAGAAGCACGGGAACATCCCGCTATGAGCAGGCAGCACGCCGTGCCCGACGCGGTGGTCGCAGCGATCGCCGCGGTGCTCTCACAGATGCTCGGCGTACCCCCCGAGCGGCTGCGCATCGGCCTCTCGGGGGAGGCACCCGCGGACGATGCGCGCGGTGCGTGGCAGCTGCACGGGGTCATGGAGCAGATGCGCGGGCGCGGGGGCGCCCGCTAGCCCACCCGAGGTGAAGGAGGCGAAAGCCCGGACCGGCGCGGCCGGCCGGGTGAAGACATGCGACGTTTCCGCGTGATCGTCAACGGGCTCGCGTACGAGGTGGACGTGGAGGAACTCGGGACGGAGGGACAGGCGCCCGCGCAACCTGCAGCGGCAGCGCTCCAGGCAGCGGCGGCTGCGCCCGCACCTGCTCCGGCACCGCAGGCGGCGCCTGCGGAGGCGAAGCGGCCCCACGCGCGCAAGGCGGAGCCTGCGGCACCGGCTGTGCCTGCCGCCGCAGGCAAGGGGGTCGTGGCGTCCCCGCTGCCTGGCGCGATCCTCGATGTGAAGGTGCAGGTTGGCGACACCGTCTCGGAAGGGCAGGTCGTCGCGATCCTGGAAGCGATGAAGATGGAAAACGAGATCGTGGCGCCGCATGCGGGCAGCGTGACGGCGGTGCATGTCAAGCCGGGCGCTGCGGTCGGCCTCGGCGACGTGCTGCTCGAGATCGGCTAGCACTGCTGGCGCAAATCCGAATGGCTGGGGTGGAAGCGAGGGCGCCGGCAGGACCGGCCGCCCTCGCTTCGACAAATTACGCGAACACCGATTCGCTATAATCGTCATGACAATACGAACCAGCGCAATCCTATCCTTCCAAATGAGGGGGCCACCTCATTTTGACTTTGGATGCGCAGACCAACAATCCCTCGCGCGCGACCGGGGAGATGTCGCGCGCCTGCGCGCGCGAATCCGGCTGTCTTCGGGCAGCGCAGGCCGAGGCCGCGTCGGCGATGGCGCCGCAAGGCGGCGGGGACGCGCTGCTGCTCGTCGGGCGGAGCGTGCCGCAGGGCGCAGAGGGCGACGGTGCACCGGACCGCGCTACGGATGCACCGGCCATGCCAGCTGCCTGGGAAGATGGTGATTCGGTTGGCGGGCTCCTCGAGGTGGCGGTGCACGAGCTGCGCAATCCCCTGTGCGGCGTCAGCGGACTTTTGGAGCTCCTCGCAACGAACCTGCGCTCCGAGAAGATGCCGAACCCCGAAGCGATCGAACTGCTGGAGACGGCCCAGGGCGAGGTCCAGCGCCTGACCGGCATCCTTGGCCGCGTGCTCGACACCGCACGCGGGGGCGGCATCGCCGCCTCCAACCGGCAGGAACCCTGCGACCTGCGCGATGTGCTGCGCAGCGCGGTCCGGCCGCTCTTGCGCGGCACGCACCCGATCATCCTCGAGAGCGACGAGCCTGGGCCCGTTCCGCTCCTCGCAGACCGCTCGCGGCTGGAGCAGGTCTTCTGCAACCTGCTCGGCAATGCGGTGAAGTACTCGCCGCCCGCATCGCTGATCCGCATCAAGCTGCACCGCGCGATCGACACCGTCCAGGTCACGGTGCAAGACCAGGGACCCGGTATCCCCGCCGGAGAGACCGAGCACATCTTCGAGCGTTTCTACCGGGCGAGCAACGTCCGGGACGGAGATTCGGACGGTGCGGGTCTCGGACTCTACGTCTGCCGCGAGATCGTGACCGCGCACGGCGGGACAATCTGGGCAGAACCGGGCAGACGAGGCGGTGCGCTCCTCCACGTCTCTCTGCCCCTTCGTACGGGGGATGCATGGCACGCCTTCTGATCGCGGACGACGCGACGGCGATCGTCGATGTGCTGCTGCGCTCTCTCACCCGGCAGGGCTACGCGGTCGAGGCCGTACACGACGGCGCGAGCGCCCTCGTGCGCATGCGCACAGGGGCGATTCCAGACCTCCTGATCGCGGATCTCACGATGCCGATCCTCGGCGGCCGCGAGCTCGTGCGGGAGATGCGCGGCGACGTGCGCCTGCGCGCGGTGCCGGTCGTGCTGATGTCCGGCGCCGTGCCCACGAAGGGCGCGCTGCCGCCGCAGGGAGACTACCAGGCGTGCATCGGCAAGCCCTTCGCCCTGCAGGAACTGCTCTCTGCCGTGCAGGCGGCGCTTGGCGAGAGCGGCTGAGCTAGGCCCTTTGCGCCCGCCACTCGCGGGCGAGCAGGCCGTAGAGATGCATGTCGTGCAAGGCTCCGTCTCGTGCGAGGAACTCGCGGAAGGACCCTTCCCGCACGAAGCCGAGCCGCTCGTAGAGCTGGATTGCCGGAAGGTTGTAGGCGAACGTCGTGAGGGAGACCCGGCGCAGGTTCAGCTCGTCGAACGCGAAGGCGAGCAGGAGCTGCGCCGCGTCTTGTCCATACCCCTGGCCGCGGTCCGCCTTGGCCCCGATCGCGAGAGTGAACCAGGCGTTGCCCTGGTTCCAGAGAATGCCGTCGAGGACTCCGTAGCCGACCATGCGCCGGTCTATGCGGTCGCGGATGGCGAAGGGAAAGGCATTGCCGGCTGCGGCGGCAGCAAGGAGTTCGCGCAGCGCCGCGGAGGTGGCGGGGTAGGCAGGGGCCGCGTCGAGCAGCCGAAGGTACTCCCCGTCCTCCCGCCATGCTTGCAGCGTTGGGAGATCGAGTTCCTCGAGCGGGGCGAGGAAGGTGCGCTCCCCCTTGAGCGGATCAGTCATTCATTTCACTCCTCTGGACGCCACGGACGCCTTTGTTCGGCGCGGCATGTACCGTCGGTGCCACTCCTTCGACCAGCGGCGGGAACTTGCCTGCAGGGGCCGCGTCACCGGCAGGCGCCTTCGGGCATAGCGAAACCCCGGGGGGATTGCGCATGTTGACGCTGTACCAGTTCGAAGGCTGCCCCTACTGCCAGGAGGTGCGCCAAAAGCTCTCGGAGATGGAGATGACCTACCTCACGGTCTGCGTCCCCCGTGAGCACGCGCTGCGCGAGGTCGTCGTGCGCGTGTCCGGCCAGTCGTCCGTGCCGGTGCTGACCGACGGAGATCTCGTGCTTTCTGACGAGCAGGACATCATCGCCTACGTCACGCACACCTATGCCTTGGGCGGAGCGAGGGTGTAGGCTGGCGTGGGGGGTTGAGGGGCGGCTGCCCCCGCAGGAGGCCATGCCTACGGGGACCACGTCCTTCTGGGATCATCCAGCGCTTGCGCCGCTCGCCTTCGTGCGGGCGGCGTGCCGTGCGCTGTAGAGGGGACGCTTTGCGCGGCCACGGACGGCGTGGATGGCAGGCATCGCCGGTTACCCGCCGAACTGCCAAAGTGGCATGCGCGTTGCGCAGCCACTGGAGGGAACGGCGATGGAGGTCGCGCAGGGAGTCCACCTGCTGGAAGCCACGGAGGGGAGCTACGCCTACCTCGTACTCGGCGAGGAGCCGGTCCTGATCGATACGGGCTTTCGAGGTCGCGCGGACCGCATCCTCGCCGAGATCGCCGGGATCGGCCTGCGGGCGCAGGACGTCGCGCACATCGCGCTGACCCACCATGACGTCGACCACGTGGGCAATGCGCAGGCGCTCGCCGCAGCGACAGGGGCGAAGGTCTGGGCGTCCCAGGGAGACCTGCCGTACATCCAGGGCGACCGCAAGCCCTCCGGGCTGCGCGGGCTCATCCGGACGCTTGCCCCAGCGTCGCCTGTCGCGGTGCACGAGACCTATGCACCAGGGGGCCGCGTCGGCGGGATCGAGGTACTGCCCACGCCCGGGCACACGCTCGGCCACGTCTCGCTGCGCCGTGGGGACATCCTGTTCGCCGGCGATCTCGTCACGAGCCGCGGCGGCCGCCTGCGGCCTTCTCCTGGCATGCTCACCGCCGACAAGGCGGCCCTGCAGCGCTCGCTGCGCGACGTGGGGCAGTTGCCTTTCCAACTTGTCTGCCCGGCGCACGGTCAGCCGGTCGCGCGCGGGAGCCTCTGGGAGGCGCTCGCCGACCGATCGTAAGCCATGATCGCTTGGCCGATGGGCGATCGCTCCAGTAGGATATAGGGGAACCTGCGGATGACCGAGGTCCGTCGGGAAGTTGCGGCGCTGTGGGAAGACTAGGCGCGGCGGGAGAACATTGACAAGGCGGTCAGGCATGCGAACAAGGCGTCTTGAGCCGATCGGGCCGGGTACGCTGGTGACCACGATCATCGGCGGGCTGATGATCCTGGCCCTCGTCTTCGTGTACTTCTACTTCCTGCATACCGGCCGCGTCCACGGGATCATGCGCGCGGTGCACGGACTCGGTGCCACGGGCATCGCCTTCGGCATCGCGCTGATGGCGCTCGCCTCGGTGCTGCCCGTGCCGTCGGAGTTCCTCAGCATCTTCCTCCTGCGCTTCTACGGCGTGGTCTGGGGCACGCTCTTCTCCTGGGTCGGCGGCATCCTGGGCGCGGTCATCGCGCTCTACGCCTCCCGCATGCTGGCGCGCCCGATCGTCGAGCGGGCCGCGGGACGCTACCTGCACAAGGTGCAGCCATGGATCGCCGACCATGGAACGTTCGGCCTCCTCATCGCCCGCTTTCTGCCCTTCGTGCCGTACCACCTCGTGAACTACGCCGCAGGCATCCTGCGCGTGCGGGTCTGGCCGTTCATCTGGACGACGGCCGTCGGCACGCTGCCCTTCCAGATCGCGCTGGCCGGCGTCTACTACGGGGTGAGCTACGGAGCGCTACCGGAAGGCATCGCGGGCGTGCTGCTGTTCGAGGAAGCGGTCG
>JAJYTV010000035.1 GCA_021792885.1 Bacillota bacterium | reverse complement strand
TGCCGCTGGCGAGGTACATCGACCAGGGCACGGTCTGGAAGAAGAGCAGGCTCTGCAGCAGCGAGACGTCCACCCGCTGGCCGCGGCCGGTGGCTGCCCGGTGCAGGAGCGCGAGCAGGATGCCCTGCACCGCCGTCATCGCGGCGACCATGTCCGCCGCCGGCACCCCTACCTTGACCGGCTGGCCCTGCGGCTCGCCCGTCACGCTCATCAGCCCGCTCATCGCCTGCACGATGCCGTCCACGCCCGGCTTGTCGCGCCACGGGCCATCCTGGCCGAACGCCGTGATGGCGCAGTAGACAAGCCCCGCCCGCTCTCGTCGGAGCGCCTCGTAGCCGATGCCGAGCCGGTCCATCACGCCCGGCCGGAAGCTCTCCAGCACGACGTCCGCGCGGGCGGCGAGCATGCGCACGATGCCCGGCCCCTCGGGCGACTTCAGGTCGACGGCGATCGAGCGCTTGTTCCGGTTCATGCCGAGGTAGGCGGCCGCATCCTCCCCGAGGAAGGGCGGGCCGAGCCTGCGGCCCCACTCCCCCTCGGGGGGATCCACCTTGATCACCTCGGCGCCGTAGTCGCCGAGCACCATTGCCGCGGTCGGACCGGCGGCGCCCTGTGAGAGGTCGAGGACGGTGATCCCGTCAAGGACCGACGGATTCGACATGCGCGATCCCTCCCAGCGCGTCGCCCATCAGCTGCCAGCCGCGGGCCACGGCCGTCCGGTTGACCTGGCCGAAGCCTTTGGGTGCGCGGCTCTGCGCCGTCTCGGCGAGGATCTCCTGCGGGATGTGCTCGAGCACGACGCCGAGCGCCCCGAGCGCCAGCATGTTGGCCGCGACCTTCTCCCGCAGCTCGGCGCGCGCCGTGCGCTCGAAGGGCAGCGCCCAGACGTTCGCGCCCTGCGCGCCCTGCACGCGGTCCAGGTCGACGATTGCGAGCGCGTCCGCTCCGAGCTTTGGGCTGAACCGGTCCCACGCCTTCTGGCTCAGGGCCAGCAGGATCCGCGGCGCGGGAAACCAGGGGTTGGCGATCGGCTGGTCGGAGAGCGTGACGTCCGCGCGGCTCGCGCCGCCCCGCGCCTCCGGGCCGTAGGACTGCATGATGGTGGCATGGAGCCCAGCCCGGAGCGCGGCGTCGGCAAGCACCATCGCCGCGAGCCCCAGACCCTGGCCACCCGAGCCGGCGAGGCGGATCTCCTTGCGCCACATGGCTAGACCTCCCTCTCGGAGTAGCCGGGCAGGCCGCGCGACTCCTCGAACGTGGGGCGCCGATCCTCGTGCAGCACGCCCAAGGGCTGCGTCTCGCGCACCTGCCAGCCCTGCGGGGTGCGCAGCGACGGCCAGTCGGCGAGGTCACGGGAGACCTCCTGGTCGGAGCGCGACTGGGTGAACAGCAGGTCCGAGCCTAGCCCCAGGGCGTTCTTGCGCCCGAAGTACTCGGTGCAATCGGTCATCACCTCGACGAAGGAGAAGCCCCTGTGGTCGAGCGCCCTCTCCATCACTTCCTCGAGCACATCCGGCCGGTAGGCCTGCCCGCGGGCGACGAACGACGCGCCCGCCGCCTTCGCCAGCACGGCAGCGTCGAAGTTCGGCTCCGTGTTCCCTCCCGGGCTCGTCGTGGTGAACGCCTGCTTCACCGTCGTCGGGGCGAGTTGGCCACCGGTCATGCCGTAGGTCTCGTTGTTGAAGAGGATGCACGTGAGGTCGACGTTGCGGCGCGCGGCGTGGATCAGATGGTTGCCGCCGATGCCCAGGCCGTCTCCGTCTCCCGTGACCACGATCACCTCGAGTTCGGGGCGCGCGAGCTTGAGACCGGTGGCGAACGTCAGGGCGCGCCCGTGCGTCGTGTGCAGGGTGTTCGCGTCCACGTACCCCACGATGCGGCTCGAGCAGCCGATCCCTGCGACGAGCGCGACCTTGTCGAGGTTCTGGTGGCGCCTTGCGAGCACCCGCAGCATCGCGTTCATCACGATGCCGTGCCCGCACCCCGGGCAGAGGATGTGCGGCATCATCTCGTGCCGCAGCAGGTCCTTCGCGGTGGTCATGAGGATTTCACGCTCCTCAGGTTGAGGTCCGCGGCGAGGCCGTACATCTCGTCGGTGGTCACCGGTTCCCCGCCGGTCTTTCCGTAGCTCACGACGCGGATCGCCGGCGGGAGCGCCTGCGAGACGACCTGAACCCACTGTCCCCGGTTCATCTCCGCCACGACGACCGTCCTGGCCTTGGCGAGGTCCTTGCGCAGCGCCGCCTCGTCCACCGGCCAGAGCACCCGCGGGCGGTAGAGACCGGCCGCGACGCCCTTCTCGCGCAGGCGGTCCACGGCCTCGCGCGCCACCCGCGAGACCGCGCCGTAGGCGACGTAGACGAAGTCTGCGTCCGTCATGTGGTACTTCTCAGGCGGCAGCCACGCGGGGATCGGGTCGAGCTTGCGCTCAAGGCGCTCGAGCGCCTGCCGGACGAGATCCGGGTTCGTCGTGGGGTAGCCGCGCTCGTCGTGGAAGAGCCCCGTGACGTGGAATCGGTAGCCGTCCCCGAAGGCGGGCAGCTGTGCGACACCCTGCTCGTTCGGTGCGTACGCGCGGAAATCGGGCCCCGGCGCGCCCGCCGGACGGGGGCGCCCCCAGAGGTCCTCCGGGGCGGGAGGCGAGAGTTCGACGCCCTCGCGCATGTGGCCGATCACCTCGTCGAACATCAGCACGACGGGCGTACGCAACCTGTCGGCGATGTTGAAGGCGTGCACCGTCAGGTTGTAGACCTCCTCGACGGACGCCGGGGAGAGCGCGACGGTGCCGCGATCGCCATGCGATCCCCAGCGCGCCTGCATGACGTCGCCCTGCGAGGGGGCCGTCGGCACGCCGGTGCTGGGCCCGACCCGCATCACGTCGACCACGAGGCAGGGGATCTCCGCGAGGCTCGCATAGCCGAGGTGCTCCTGCATCAGGGTGAACCCCGGTCCGGACGTGGCGGTCATCGCGCGCAGCCCGCCGAGCGACGCCCCGATCACCGATCCGAGCGACGCCATCTCGTCCTCCATCTGGACGAACACGCCGCCTGCGCGCGGGAGCCGGGAAGACAGGATCTCCGAGATCTCCGACGACGGCGAGATCGGGTAGCCGCCGAAGAAGCGCAGGCCGGAGGCCAGCGCGCCCAGCGCGCACGCCTCGTTGCCCGAAATCAGCTCTCGCTTGGACATCACGCGCCACCTCCTGTCCGCGTCAGGAGGTCGATCTCCTGCACCTGCACGACGTCAATCGCGAAATCGGGGCAGAGCTTCTCGCACAGCCGGCAGCCGGTGCAGCGCTCCGGCGTCGCGGCCCGTGCGACCTCCAGGTCGTCCAGGCGCCAGATGCGCTCGGGGCAGACGTCCACGCAGATGCCGCAGCCCTTGCACCAGGCTTCCTCGAGTTCGAGGCGGAACAGCGCGGACCGCGTCCTCTGCGGCCTGAGGTCCTTGGGCGGTGCGGCCTGCTTCCAGGCGCGTCCCAGCTCGAAGGCGCGCAGGTTCGCATCGAGCGCCTTCCTGGGTACCCAGCGGAGGAGCGCGTCGCGCCAGGACTCCACCGGGAAGCCGAGTTCCGTCGACAGCGCCCCGAGCAGGACGACGCCTGCCGTCTTGGGGTTGCCCGCCTCCTTGGCGAGCGTCTCCGCGTCGACCGCGCGCAGGCCGGGGTGCTCGAGGAACTCCAGCGGGTAGCTGACGTCTCCCCCGACGCGGTTGCGCTGCGCCGCGGGCGGCAGGATCCGCTCGGAGCTCGCGAACACGATCCCGTCCGGCGCCAGGAGAGGCATCCAGCGCAGCGCCTCCGCCCACTCGAAGCCGAGGACGTACTGCAGACTCCCTTGCTCGACGACGACGTTGTGGACCTCCGGGCCGAAGCGCACCTGGGCGGAAACGGATCCGCCGCGCTGCGACATCCCGTGGACCTCGGCCTTCTTGACGTCGAGCCCATGGCCAAGACACAGATCGGCGATGATGTTGCCCGCCAGGACTACTCCCTGACCGCCCACGCCGGCGACGACGACGTTCCCTTGCTTCGGCAATCGCGGAGCCATGGTCACCCTCCTCCCTACGTGAGCTATCCCTGCGAAGACGGAACGATGGCCGACTGCGGGCAGATCTGGCTGCAGACGGTGCAGCCGGTGCACTGGTCTTGGTCGATGCGTACCCTGCGCCTGTTCTCGTACGGCTCCGCCTCGAGATCCCACACGAGCGCCGGGCAGCCCGTGTTCATGCACAGCTGGCAGCCGACGCATGTCTCGGTCTCGACGCTGTAGCGCCGTCCGACGAGCTTCTTCGGCGCCTGGACGCACGGCCTGCTGGTGATCACGACCGACACGCCGTGGCTGCGGGTGGCCGCGAGGAGCGTGCGGTGCGTCGCGCCGACGTCGTACGGGTCCACCACCACGACCGGGTCCGCGCCGATCGCCCTGCATACCGCGGCGATGTCGACGCGCGGCGTCTCGGTGCCGCGGACGTTCGAGCCGAACTCCGGCGTCGGCTGGCCGCCGGTCATGGCTGTCGTCCCGTTGTCGAGGATCACCACGGTGATGTCGGCGTTGTTCCAGACGGCGTCGACGAGGGCGGAGAGGCCCGCGTGCACGAAGGTCGAGTCTCCGATCGCCGCGACGATCGGGTGCTGCTTGAGGCCCGCCTTCCACATTCCGACGGCCATGCCGATGCTCGAGCCCATCGAAAGGCAGGTGTCCATCGCCCGGAGCGGTTCCGATGCGCCGAGCGTGTAGCAGCCGATGTCGCCGGTGACGTACGCCTCGAGCTCCCGCAGGACGAGAAAGGGCGTCACATGCGGGCAGCCCGGGCAGAGCACGGGCGGCCGGACGACCGGAGCGGGAAGGGAGACCTGCGCCGTGCCCTCCTTCGCAGCGAGCACGCCCGCCGCGATGAACCCGTGGCGCACCGACTCCGGAGTCAGCTCCCCGGCGCGGGGGAAGTATTGCTTGCCCTCGACCGCGATGCCCAGGGCGAGGATGGCCTCCTCGAGGTACGGGTCGGTCTCCTCGACGACGAAGAGACGGTCGACCTTTCCGGCGAAGTCCCGGATCCGCTGCGCCGGGAGGGGATGCGTGATCCCCA
This sequence comes from Bacillota bacterium, assembly GCA_021792885.1. Classification (GTDB taxonomy): domain Bacteria; phylum Bacillota; class Sulfobacillia; order JAJZYS01; family JAJYTV01; genus JAJYTV01. The sequence continues at coordinate 5,843 of JAJYTV010000035.1, read as the reverse complement.
GCTTCAGCACGCTTGCGTCCTTCAGGACCTCGCGCACGTGCTGGTAGGCGATGCTCGACGTCACGACGCCGACGGCGGTCGAACGCATCTCCTCCCGCGTGAACGGGTGGCTGTCACTCCACCGCTCGAGCGCCGGGAGGCGGTCCAGCAGGCGGACGCGGCCGAGGCGGGCGTAGGCTGGCAGCATGACGTACTTGGCCGGGTTGCGCTCGAAGGTGCGCTCCTTGACGGCAACGGGCGCCTGCACCAGCACCCGCGAGCGCGAGTGGGAGACGCGCGTCGTCGTGCGCACGAGACACGGCGTGTCGAACGCCTCGCTGACCTCGAACGCCGCACGGACGAAGTCGTAGATCTCCTGGCTGTCGGACGGCTCGAACATCGGCACGCCCGCGAACTTTCCGAGGTAGCGGGTGTCCTGCTCGTTCTGGGAGCTGTGCATCCCCGGGTCATCCGCGCAGAGCAGGACGATCCCGCCGTTCACCCCGAGGAGCGGCGACGTCATGAAGGCGTCCATCGCCACGTTGAGTCCGACGTGCTTCATGGTCACGAGCGTCCTGGCGCCCGCGAGAGAGGCGCCGATGCCCTCGTCCCACGCGACCTTCTCGTTGGTCGCCCAGTGCACCTGGACGTCCTTTGGCGCGACCTCGGCCAGGTACTCGATGACCTCCGTGGACGGGGTGCCGGGATAGCCCGTGGCCACCCGCACCCCTGCATGGAGGGCTCCCAGCGCGACCGCCTCGTTGCCGAGCAGGAGCTGTTGGGTCGAAATCTCCACTGCCACGCCCTTCCCTCCCCTCTCCTTGGATCTAGACCGAAGCGCTTCTCTCCAGGCGACCGATCGTCGTGAGGATCTCCTCGTCCGTCAGCACGTGGTCGGTCGCCTTGGCGGCGCCCATCACCGCGTCCAGGCGCTCGTGCGTCGGCTCGACGCCGTGGTCGCGCAGCCAGAACTCGGCGTTCGAGCGGCCGCTCATCGGCCCGACCTTGATCGCCTGCCGACGCCCGACGAGCGCTGCCGGCACCGAGCTGTAGACCCTGTCCGCGAGCCAGTTGTCGCCCTTCTGGTACGCCTTGGCGACGGCCGCCGCGTGCACCCCCGTGCTCGTGGCGAAGGCGTCCTCGCCCACGACCGGGTAGTTGCGCGGCATCTCGGAGCGCGTCACTTCCACGGCCAGGCGGCAGTACGCAGCCAGGTGGCCCAGGTCCTGATCGAGCCAGCCGAGCATCACGAGGTTCACGAGCACGGTGTCCATCGCGGTGTTGCCGACCCGCTCGCCGATGCCCGCGGCGCAGGCGTGGACCCGCGTCGCGCCAGCTGCGAGGGCGGCCAGGCTGTTGATCACGTCGAGCCCGCGGTCCCGGTGCCCGTGCCAGTCGATCTCGGGCGCAACGCTCTGCCGCTCGAGGACCTGCCTGACGAACTGCACGACCCGCTGCGTGCCCGACGGCGTCGCGTGGCCGACCGTGTCGGCGACGCAGAAGCGCGTCGCGCCTGCCTGCGCCGCGGCGCTGTACATCGCCTCGATGTCCTCCGGGCGCGCACGCGTCGTGTCCTCCGTGACGAACATCACCTCGAGCCCCTCGCGCGTGGCGAAGCCGATCGCGTCCTCGATCGTGTGCAGCAGCCGATCCATGTCCCAGCCCTCGACCCACTGGCGGATCGGGCTCGAGCCGATGAACAGGGCCGCCTGGAGCGGGACGCCCGTCACCTGCTGCGCGCGAGCCATCGGCACGATGTCCGCCTGGTGCGTGCGCCCGGCGCAGTTGGGCTTGATCGGCAGTCGCTCGTCGCGGATCAGCGAGGCGAGGCGCACCACGTCGCGGTAGGCCCGCTCGCTCGCGCCGGGGTAGCCGATGTTCGCCGCACCGATGCCGAGGCTCGGCAAAAGGCGCAGGAACGCTTCCTTCTCGTCGACCGTCGGCTGGCGCACCGAGGGGCTCTGCAGCCCGTCGCGCAGCGTCTCGTCGTTGAGCTCGACGCGCTGCGGCCGCCGGAACTCCGCGGTCTGCGGCTGGACTTCGTTCCAGTCGTAGAGCAGCGGCTCTTGCATGGCGCTTCCTCCTCTCGGCTCAGCGGGAGTAGCTGAGCTTGCGGCGGTCGACGACGCGGACGGCCTTGCCCTCGCTGCGCGGAATCGACTGCGGGTCCATCACGGCGACCATCACGCTCACGCCGAGCACCTCGTTCAGGCGGCGCTGCACCGCAGTCGCCAGCGCCTCGCGCTCCGCCTCCGTCTCGCGCGGCTCGACGTGGACCTCGAGTACGTCCAGCGCCTGGTGGCGGTCGAGCACGAGCTGGTAGACCGGGGCGAGCGCGTCCATCTCGAGCAGCGCCGACTCCACGTCGCGCGGGAAGAGGTTCACGCCGCGCAGGGTGAACATGTCGTCGACGCGGCCCTGGATGTGGTCCATGCGGCGCGTCGTCCTTCCGCAGGCGCAACTGCCGGGGATCACGCGGGTGATGTCGCCGGTGCGGTAGCGCACGACCGGAGAGGCCTCGCGGCGGATCGAGGTGAGCACGAGCTCGCCCAGCGTGCCGTCCGGGACCGGCTTTCCGGTCTCGGGATCGATGACTTCGAAGTGGAAGAGGTCCTCGCTGACGTGCAGGCCCTTGTGGCCCTCCGCACACTCGCTCGCGACACCCGGGCCGATGATCTCGGCGAGGCCGTAGACGTCGAGCGCGGTGATGCCGAGCTCCCGCTCGATCTCGTCGCACATCTGCTGCGACCACGCCTCGGCGCCGAAGATGCCCACCCGCAGGTTCAGATCCTCCTTCGACATGCCCATCTGCTTCATGACCTCGGAGATGTGCTGGGCGTAGGAAGGCGTGCAGGTGAGCACCGTCGCCTGCAGCTCGCGCAGCATCGTCACCTGCCGCTGCGTCTGGCCGCCGGAGATGGGCAGAACGGTCACGCCCGTCTCGAGCGCGGCGTAGTGGAAGCCGAGCCCGCCGGTGAAGAGTCCGTAGCCGTAGGCGTTGTGCACGAGGTCGCCGCGGTGCACGCCGGCCCGCAACAGCACGCGCTTCATCGCCGTGCGCCAGAGCTTCAGGTCGTTCGCCGTGTAGCCCGTGACGACGGCGGAACCCGTCGTCCCCGAAGACGCGTGGAGCTCCATGATGTCCTTGAGCGGCACGCCCAAGGCGCTCTGGTAGGCCTGGGAGCGGAGGTCCGCCTTGTTCGTCGTCGGTACCTGCGCGATGTCGTCGATGGTGCGGATCTGGTCGGCGTCGATGTCCTTGAGGCGCTCCTGGTAGAACGGCATGGTCCGCTTCACGCGGCGCACCGCCTCCCGGAAGAGTTCGATGCTCCGGTCCTCCAGCTCGCTCCGCGAAACCTTCTCAGCGTCCCAGTCCATCCTCGTCTCTCCCTTCAGAAGTCCCTCCGCCGTGGGTGTGCGCCTGCGCGATCGCGCGCAGCATCGGGACGATGCCCCCGTTCGAGAGCACCGTCAGCATCTCGGGCGGGATCCGCTCGGCGGCGAGGGCCGTACCGTCGGAGAGGACCACGGCTCCTAAGACGACGTCCACCGCGATCTCCTCCTGGTCGCGCACGCGCTGGCGCACGCCCGCGCAGGTCAGCACGGGCAGCCCGATGGCGATGGCGTTGCGCGCGAAGATGCGGGAGAACGATTCCGCCACCACCGCCGCCACCCCGAGGTCCTTGAGGTGCTGCGGCGCGGACTCGCGGCTCGAACCGCAGCCGAAGTTGCGGCCGGCGACGACCAGATCGCCGCTCTGCACCTTTGGGGCGAAGTCGGGGCGGACCGCCTCCAGCACGTGTCGCAGGCGCTCTTGGTTCGGCGCGTGCACGTACGGCCCGGGCGACAGCACGTCGGTGGAGATGTTGTCGCCGAGGAGCCACACCTTGCCGCGCAGGGTGGGGAACTGGACGCTCATCCTGACACCTCCTTCGCGGCAAGCTCCCGGAGCAGAGCGCGGGGGTCTGCGATCTCGCCGGCGATCGCGGTGGCGGCGGCCGTCAGCGGCGAGGCCAGGTAGATCTCCGCGTCCGGGCTGCCCATCCTTCCCTGGAAGTTGCGGTTGTGGGTGCCGAGGCAGCGCTCGCCGGGGGCCAGGAGCCCCAGGTGGCCGCCGAAGCAGGGCCCGCAGCCGGGGCCCTCGACGATCGCGCCGGCGGCCGAGAGCGCGTCGAGGATCCCCTCGCCGGCCGCCTGCCGGTAGATCTCGCGCGACGCGGGAACGACGATCAGGCGCACCCCCGGCGCGACGCGCCTGCCCGCAAGCAGCGACGCCGCGTCCCTGAGGTCCTGGAGGCGCCCGTTGGTGCACGAGCCGATGAACACCTGGTCGATCCGCGTCCCCGCGGCCTCCGAAACCGGCCGCACGTTCTCCACGTGGTGCGGGATCGCGACCATCGGCTGCAAGGCCGCGAGGTCGACCGTGTAGCGGGCGGCGTAGGCCGCTTCCTGCGGATCGTGCGCGCCCGGCGGAAAGACGGCGAACTTCGCGCCCATCTCGACGCCCATGTTGCAGACGGTCAGGCGATCGGCCAGTGTCAGTGAGGTGGCTTCGGGGCCGCGAAACTCGAGCGAGCGCGCCTGCGCGACGTCCGAACCGACGGTCTGCATCAGCGCGAGGATCAGATCCTTGCCCGAGGTTCCCTCGGCGAAGGCGCCCTCGAGGCGGATCAGCACGCTCTCCGGCACCTTGAACCAGAGCGTCCCGGTCGCCAGCGCGTAGGCCATCTCGGTCGAGCCGATGCCGGTGCTGATCGCGCCGACGCCGCCGTAGGTCGTCGTGTGGGAGTCGGTGGCGGCGACGAGGTCGCCTTCCTGCACGCGCTGCTCCTCGACCATCACCTGGTGGGAGACACCGCGGCCGATCTCGTGGAAATGACGGATGCCGTAGCGGATCACGAGCTCCCTCGCCTTGCGCTGGTGTACGGCGGCCGCGACCGACGGCGCCGGCACCATGTGGTCGAAGACGACGGTGACGCGCTCCGGGTCGTCGAGCCGCGCGATGCCCACCTCGTCCAGGAGCCCGAGCACGTCCGCGGCGAAGATGTCGTGCATCATGAAGCCGTCGAGCCGCGCGACCACGTACTCGCCCGGCTGCACCCTGTCGCGGCCGGACTTCGCCGCCAGGATCTGCTCCGCCCAGGTCACAGTCCTCGCTCCCTTCGCGCATTCTCCAGATCGCCGAGCGCCCGGGCGACGAGGCCGCGCACGGCGATCTGCCGGCCGACGACGTTCAGCTGCCCGTTGTCGTAGGGGTGGACGGCCTTGCGGGCGAGTTCCCCCGCCGCGCGCAGGAGGTCTTCGGACCACTCCTCCCCGTCGAGCAGCGCCTCCGCGGCCAGCACCCGGACGGGTGCGGGGCCCACCGCGCTCGCGAACACCCTCGGCGCGCGCCAGGCGCCCTCGCGCCAGACCGCCGAGACCGCCGCGTTCGCCTCGGGAAAGTCGATGCTCTCGCGCGCCCGCCACTTGCGGAAGGCTGCCATGGGCGGGTCCGCAGGCAGGTGGACGGCGGCCAGCAGCTCGCCTTTGGCGAGATGGATGTGGTGCGCACCGTCTCCGCTGTAGAAGTCCTCGACGGGCAGGCGCCGCGCCTCGTCTCCCCAGATCTCGAGCTGCGCGCCGAGCGCCGCGAGCGCCGGCACCGTGTCGCCGGAGAGGATCGCCACGCACGTCCGGCTTGCGGGTGCCGCATGGCAGACGTCGCCGTCCGACTGGTAGCAGGGCTGGAGCGCCTCCCGCCAGAGCGGCGGCTGGTTGCGAAACCGGCAGCGCGTGGAAAGACAGATGTTGCCGCCGATCGTCCCCTGCGCGCGCAGTTCCCAGGACCCGACCGCCCGCGCCGCGTCCGCGATCAAGGGATG
>JAJYTV010000034.1 GCA_021792885.1 Bacillota bacterium | reverse complement strand
CACGGACGGGGAGGCCATCGTCGTGACGGACGTCGGCCAGCACCAGATGTGGACGGCGCTCCTCTACCCCTTCGCGAAGACCCGCCAGCTCGTCACCTCGGGCGGCCTCGGCACGATGGGCTTCGGGCTGCCGGCTGCGCTCGGGGCGCAGATGGCGAGGCCCGAGGCGAGCGTCTGGCTGATCTCGGGCGACGGCAGCATCCAGATGAACATCCAGGAGATGGCCACGGCGACGAACTACGGGCTTCCCGTGCGGGTCGTCGTGATCAACAACCACCAGCTCGGCATGGTGCGCCAGTGGCAGGAGCTCTTCCACCAGGAGCGCTACAGCGCCGTGCAGATGACAGACCTGCCGGACTACCGGCTGCTTGCGGAGGCCTACGGCTGGAAGGGCATGCGCGTCGAGACCGCCACGGACCTGCGGGCGGCGCTCGCGGCCTGCCAGGCCGAGAGCGGGCCCGTGATCCTCGACGTCGTCGTCGAGCCGCAGGAGAACGTCTTCCCGATGGTGCCGCAGGGCGCAAGCCTTTCGGACGTCCTGCTCGAGAAGCCGCAGCCCGCCGCCGAGAGGAGCTAGAAGATTGCGATCGGACATGATCAAAGAGGGCGCAGACCGCGCCCCGCATAGAGCGCTCTTGCGCGCCGCGGGCGTGAAGCCCGTCGACTTCGGCAAGCCGTTCATCGCCATCGCGAACTCGTACGTCGACATCGTCCCGGGCCACGTGCACCTGCAGGAGTTCGGCCGCATCGTCAAGGAGGCGGTGCGGGCCGCGGGCGGGGTGCCGTTCGAGTTCAACACGATCGGCGTGGACGACGGCATCGCGATGGGGCACATCGGGATGCGCTACTCGCTGCCGAGCCGCGAGCTGATCGCGGATTCGGTCGAGACGATGGTGATGGCGCACTGGTTCGACGGGATGATCTGCATCCCGAACTGCGACAAGATCACCCCCGGCATGCTGATGGCGACGATGCGCCTCGACATCCCGACGATCTTCGTCTCCGGCGGCCCGATGGCCGCGGGGCGGACGGCGGCGGGGCAGGCCGTCGACCTGATCTCCGTCTTCGAAGGGGTCGGGGCGTACCGCAGCGGCCGCATCGCCGCCTCGCAGCTCGAGGAGCTCGAGGCGGTCGCCTGCCCGACCTGCGGGTCGTGTTCGGGGATGTTCACCGCGAACTCGATGAACTGCCTGACGGAGGCGCTCGGGCTCGCGCTTCCCGGCAACGGCACGATCCTCGCCCGCACCGAGCGGCGCGAGGAGCTCGCGCGGCAGACGGCCGAGGCGATCATCGAACTCGTGAAGCAGGACCTGCGCCCCTCGCGCATCGTCACGCGGGAGTCGCTCGACAACGCCTTCGCGCTCGACATGGCGATGGGCGGGTCGACGAACACGGTGCTGCACGGCATGGCGATCGCCAAGGAGGGCGGCATAGACTTCCCCCTGAGCCGGATCGACGAGATCTCCCGGCGCACGCCGAACATCTGCCGCGTCAGCCCCGCGTCGCAATGGCACCTCGAGGACGTCGACCGCGCAGGAGGGATCTCCGCGATCCTGCGCGAGCTCTCCGAGGTGGAGGGCCTGCTGCACCTCGACGCGATGACGGTCTCCGGCAGGACGGTCGGGGAGACGGTCGGGGGTGCCTTCGTCACCGACGAGGAGGTCATCCGGCCCGTCTCGCGTCCATATGACCCTGAGGGGGGCCTTGCGATCCTCTACGGCAACCTCGCCCCGCGCGGAGCCGTGCTGAAGGTCGCGGCGGTCGACCCGGAGGTGCGGTGCCACCGCGGCCCCGCCGTGATCTTCGAGTCGCAGGAGGAGGCGGGCCGGGGCATCGAGGAGGGCATGGTCAAGGCGGGAGACGTCGTCGTCATCCGCTACGAGGGCCCCCGCGGCGGCCCCGGCATGCCGGAGATGCTCGCCCCGACCTCCGCGCTGCAGGGGATGGGCCTCGGCAAGGAAGTCGCCCTGATCACGGACGGGCGGTTCTCGGGCGGCACGCGGGGCATCTGCCTCGGGCACATCTCCCCGGAGGCGGCGGAGGGAGGCCCACTTGGGCTCGTGCAGCCGGGGGACATGATCGAGATCGACATCGCCGCGCGGGAGCTGACGCTCGAGGTGGCGGACGAGGAGCTCGCGCGCCGGCGCGCTGCCTGGCAGGCGCCGCCCTCGCGGGCGAAGAGCGGGTACCTGCGGCGCTACGCGCGCGACGTCACCTCAGCGGATGAAGGTGCCGTCCTGCGCTAACCGAGGCCGCGCAAAAGGGGGAGCATCGTCCGGCAGGGCGGTTGCTCCCTGCGCTTTGGCGGCATGGCGTTCTCGGCCTAAGGGCGGGGCGGTGCGTTCGCCAAAGACGGCCAGCGCGCATCGGGCTGCTTGGCCAGGATCTGCCGACATAGGTAAAAAGCGCTCAAAGGTGCGGTCCTTGATTGCAGAGAAGTGCAATTGCCGCCGCGGCGGGGAGGTGCAACTGCGTGCGGGTCAAGGACATTCTGACGCTTTTTCCGGACCTTCGGCTGCGCAGCGGCGCTGAGGGTCTAGAGCGCACCGTGCGCTGGGTTCACGTCGTCGATCAGCCGGACATGGCGTCCTGGCTGCGGGATGGGACCTTCGTGCTGACGACGGGGATTGGCTGGAGCCAGGATGCAAGCGCTCACCTTGCCGCCGTCGCGCAGCTCGCGGACGCCGGCGCGGCCGGGCTGCTGATCGCGGTCGGCAGGTTTTTGCCTAGCATCCCGGAGGAGGTCGTCGACGAGGCCGAGCGTCGCGGCATGCCGCTCGTGGAGGCCCCGTTCTCGCTTCCCTTCATCGATATCACGGACCAGGTGCACCGTCTGCTCGTCGGGGAACAGTACAAGATCCTCGAGCAGGCGGACAGCATACATAGAGCGCTTACGGCGGCCGCCCTCGAGGCGGGCGACCTCGGTCAGATCGCAGCGCGGCTCGCGGTACTGCTCGGCTGCGATCTCGCGATCTACGGCTTTGACTATAGAGGCGGGGCGACGCTGCCAATCGCCAGCATCGGAGATGTGCCGCGGGGGCCGGCGCCCTCCCGCGCGGTTCGACGCGCGCTGGAGCGGCGAGAACCGCTCCTAAACCGCGTCGGCGACCGGCAGGCGCTCTACATACCGGCGCGCAGCGGAGAGAACCAGTACGCGCTCCTCGCGCTCTTCGCGCGCGAACACGAGTTCGGCCCGCTGGAGCGGACGGTCGCCGAACATGCGTCGAGCGTTATCGCGCTGCATCTCGCGCACCAGCGGGAACTTGTCGAGGTGGAGCGCAGAGTCAACGCGAGCTTCGTCGATGCGCTGGTGTCCGGCGCATTTCGCGCAACCGACCCCGCTGCCCTCGAGCGGGCGCGCCTGCGCGGGATCGACCCTGACGGGAAGTTCCGGGTGGTCATCGCGCGCGTCGGACCAAGTCCCGCGCTCTCCACCCGCAGGGAATTCGAACTCCGCCACGCCCTGCTGACGGCTGTCGAAACCAACCTCGCCGCGATTTCGCTGCCTGCGGCCACCACATTTTCGCTGAACCGCGTGCTGGTCCTCTGGAGCAGCGGCGTGAACGATCGGGAGAACCTCGTTGCGCTGCGGACCGGAGTCGTAAGCCAGATCGGTTTCCCTGTGGATCTCGTCGCGAGCTCCCAGGTCGCGGGCCTGCAGCGCGTGCAGCAGGCCGCGTGGGAGGCGGATCGCCTGATGGACGCCGCCCACGGCACATCCGAAGTGTTGTTCTACGAGGATCGGGTGCTCCTCCGCCTGATCGGACAGACGGATCCGGACACGCTGCGAGAGTTGCGGTCTGCCGTGATCGAGCGCCTCCTGCGGCTGCGCAACGGGGCGGAGCTGATCGCCACGCTGGAAACCTTGATCGCATGCGGCTACAGCCAGCGGGAAGCTGCCGAGAAGCTCCATGTGCACAGGAACACGATGCAGAAGCGTTGCGCGCGCATCGAGGAGGTCCTCGGCCGCGCCCTGGGCGATCCCGAGACCCAGACGCTCATCTACTTGTCGCTGGCGGCGTCGAGGCTGCCGTAGGCGCTGCCGCAGGTCGTCGTGGACGCCGCGCACACCGACATCGGCAAAAGGGTGTGCCGCCGACACATTGATCGGACGCATGTGGCAAATGAAGCTTAAGTACAAGGTCCACTCGGCTTTGGTGGGGGCCATTGCCCGTGGCCGAATGCCGGTATGAAGGGGGAGCTGACCGTGGTTTCAGGTTCAGCGGGACCGAACAGCCTCCGTCGCAATGCGTTGCGCACAGTTCACATCGCCAGCACGTCGCTGGCCAACATGGCTCCGGCGTACAGTCTTTATACGACCCTAGCTGTCATCGTGGCATCTTCCGGTATCGCGAGCCCTCTGCTGATCATCCTCGCAGGCATAGCCACCTTGCTCCATGTCAACGCGACCGCAGAATTCAGTCGCAAGGTGCCGAGCGCCGGATCGTACACGGTGTTTGTCGCCCGAACCTGGGGAAGTTACCTTGGCGGCGTCGTCGGGTGGACGTACATCGTCTCATCCGTGCTGCTTCTGGCCTCGGTGTACATCGTAGCAGGCACGTGGCCCGCGCAAACGCTGCAAGCACTCTTCGGCGTCAATATTCCATGGTGGATTCCGATGCTGGTCCTTGCCGCGGTCGGCATCGGCCTCTGCGTGCGCGGCGTCGTCATCTCGACCAAGTGGGCGATCGGATTCTTCGCCTTTGAGGTCGGCGTCCTGGTGCTCGGCAGCATCGCCATGCTGGTGACCCACCCGGCGGCCATCAACTTTGCGCCGTTCGCGCCTGGCAACATCCTCGGCGGCTGGAAGGGACTCGGACTCGCGTTCCCGCTTGCGGTCTACCCGTACCTCGGCGCCAGCAACGCCGCGACGATGGCCGAAGAAGTCCGCGATCCGCGCAAGGCGATCCGCCAGGCCGTCTTCGCCTCGGTTGGCCTTGCGATCCTCGTCTACACGTTCGGCACCTGGGCGACGGTGGTGGGCTATGGTGAGCACACCGGCCCGCTCGCCGCGGCGGCGTACCCGATGGTCGACGGTGCCATGCGCGTGCTTGGACCGCTGGGCTTCCTGATGTACCTTGGCGGACTGACCAGCACCATGGCCCTCGTGATCGTCGACACGAACGCGTTCGCGCGCGTCTGGTTCAACCTGGCGCGTGAGGGGATGCTGCCGACGTCGATCGCGTCCGTGCACGAGAAGTACGGCACGCCATGGATGAGCGTGCTGATCGGCGGAGGCATCACCACCGCCATCGCGCTGATCCTCGGCCTCGGCTACGGTGCGGTCAACGCATTCGACTGGACGGGCACCCTCGGCACGATCCCGATGGTACTCATCTTCCTCGTCGTGAACCTGGCGCTACCGGTCTACTTCTGGAGAAACCACCGGGCGGAGTTCTCCGTCTTCTGGCACGTCATCTTGCCGTTCGTAGGCATTCTCGCCTACCTCGTTCCGCTCTGGTCGACCCTCGCGCCTGGCCAGCCCGCTCCGTACAACAGCTTCGGGCTCGTGACGCTGCTCTTCATCGTGATCGGCATGGTCTACGTCTGGTGGGTGAAGAAGAGTCGTCCAGAGCAGTTCCAGGTTGGCGCGAACGTCGTCGAGTAACCGGTTCCGGTTCGGAATTCCCTCGAAGGAGCAGACGTCGATGCAAGCCATCGTGTTCCGCGGCGCAGGGCAGCCGCTGGAAGTCAGCGAGGTCGGAGTGGAGCACCCGAAGGCAGGAGAGGTTCGCGTGCGCATCGCCGCGGCCGGTGTCTGCCACAGCGACCTCCATGTGCTGAAGGGGGATTGGCAGCTCCCGACGCCGCTCGTCATGGGTCATGAAGGCTCCGGCGTCGTGACCGCGGTGGGCGAGGGGGTCAGCAAGGTCGCAGTCGGCGACCACGTGGTGCTTTCCTGGGTGCCCGCCTGCGGCAAGTGCCGCAACTGCGTGGCAGGGAAGCCCGCGCGCTGCGAACTCGTAGCCAGGGTCGTGGCACCGAATGGCGTGCTCTACGACGGGACCACGAGGTTCCATGCGGGCGGCGAGCGCATTCACCACTACCTCGGAGTGTCCTCGTTCGCGGAAGAAGTCGTAGTACCGGAGTCGGGGGCGATCCCGATCCGCAAGGACGCTCCCCTCGACGTCGTCTCGATCGTGGGCTGTGCGGTGGCGACGGGCGTCGGCGCCGTGCTCCGCACCGCCCAGGTCGAGGCCGGGTCCACCGTCGCGGTGATCGGGTGCGGCGGCGTTGGGCTCTCGGTCGTGCAAGGAGCACGCCTCGCGAACGCGGAGCGGATCATCGCGATCGACGTGCTGGCCTCGAAGCTCGACGTGGCACGGCGGCTTGGAGCCACGGACGTAGTCGATGCGAGCGCCGTCGATCCGGTGGAGGCCGTGCGGGAACTGACGGAGGGCGGCGCGGACTACGTCTTCGACGCCATCGGCAAGGTGACGACGACAGAGCAGTCGCTGTCCATGCTCGGCATCGGCGGCACATCTGTGATCGTCGGGTTGCCGCCCGCCGGGGCCAAGGCCCAGTTCGAACCCTTGGCCCTCGCCGAGGCGGACCAGCGCATTCTCGGATCCAACTACGGCAGCATCCTACCGGAGCGCGACGTCCCCTGGCTCGTGGATCTATATATGGAAGGGCGCATTCAGCTCGAGGAGATGATCTCAGGACGGCGACCGCTGCGCGAAGCCGGCGCCGCGTTCGAGGATCTCGCCGCGGGCCGTGCTCTGCGCACGCTGCTCATTCCGGAATAGGCTCTTCTGTGCAATCCGCAGTGCGGCCTGCGGCGCCCGCCTCCTGGGGGGCATGCTGCGGGGCCCCATTGCTCTCGGGTCGAAAGTGCGAAGACGGGAGGACTCGCTTTGGAATACGGTCTGATCCTTGATGGTCAAACGAAAGCCGCAGCGGGAGGCGAGGTCCAGGAAATCCGCAACCCGTACAGCGGAGAGGTGTTCGCGAGCGTCAGCCTGGGGTCGACCGCGGACGCCGAACTCGCCGTCCAGGCCGCAAAGCAGGCCTTCGCGGACGGACGCTGGAGTCGCATCACGCCGGCCGAGCGATCGATGTTGCTGTGGCGTCTCGCGGACCGGCTGGAGGCGGAAGCGGACCGCCTCGCCAAGATCGATGCGGCCAACGTCGGCAAGGCGATCAAGCTGACGCGCAACTCGGACCTGCCGTTCGCGGTCGACAATCTGCGCTTCTTCTCCGCGGCCGCGCGCCAACTGGAGGGCAGGGCTGCCGCCGAGTACGACGGCTTGCACACGAGCTGGATCCGTCGAGAGCCGCTTGGCGTCGTCGCCTCCATCTCACCGTGGAACTATCCCTTGATGATGGCGGTCTGGAAGGTCGCCCCGGCGCTGGCGGCCGGCAATACCGTCGTGCTGAAGCCGGCCCCCTTGACGCCGGTCTCGAGCCTGGAGCTCGGCCGGCTCGCGCTGGAGGTGGGTTTCCCGCCAGGCGTTTTTAACGTCATCACGGGCGGCAACGACGTCGGTGCGTATCTCGTTGCGCATCCTGACGTGGCCATGGTTTCGCTCACGGGCTCGCGAGAGACGGGGGCCAAGGTGATGGCTAGCGCGGGCGTCAAGCGCGTGCACCTCGAGCTCGGCGGCAAGGCGCCACTACTGGCGTTTGCGGACGCGGACCTCGATGAGGTCGCCCAAGCCGCGGTCGTCGCGACAGTGGTCAACGCTGGGCAGGACTGCACGGCGGCAACCCGGGTCTACGCCGAGGCGGGCATCTTCTCGGAACTGGTGGATCGCCTGCGCGCGAAGATGAAGACCGTCCGCGCCGGCAACCCCTTGGACATGAAAACCGACATGGGACCGCTCGTATCGGCCGTGCAGAAGGACCGCGTCTACGGGTTTGTGCAGCGCGCCTTGGGTGCCGGTGCGGAGGCGCTTGAGGGCGGACTGCCGCCATCGGGGGCTAAGGACCTCTTCTTCCCGCCGACGCTTTTGGTGAACGCCTCCCAGAAGAGCGAGATCGTCCAGACGGAAGTCTTCGGTCCAGTACTCGTGTGCCTCCCGTTCCGTAGCGAAGAGGAGGCCGTGGCGCTCGCGAACGATGTGGACTACGGGCTTGCAGCATCCGTCTTCACGCGCGACCACGCGCGGGCGCTGCGCGTCAGCGCGGCACTCCGCTTCGGCGATGTCTGGATCAACGACCACCTGCCGCTCGCGTCGGAGATGCCGCACAGCGGCTTCGGCCGTAGCGGCGTCGGCCACGATCTCTCGGCCTACGCCATCGACGACTACACGAAGGTCAAGCACGTGATGTCGAGCACGAAGAGCGAAGTCGTGAAGCCGTGGCACTTCACGATCCTCGGTGACCAGCCGCAGGCATAGCCGGGCGAGGATGCCGGGGCCGATGAGCACCCGAAAGGATCTTGCATCAGAAAGAGCAGGTGCGCCTGACGGGGTCCGGCCGAACCGGCCGGCTGCCGTTTCCATTCGCGCACGCTGGACCGACCCAACGGAGGCGACTGCTACATGGCGGTAGAGTTGAGAACTGCGGTTCCAGGTCCCAAATCGAGGGCCCTCCTGGCCCGGCGCGAGGCGGCGATCCCGCGCGGCGTCTACCAAACGACGCCGATCTTCGCGGAGCGCACCGAAGGCGCGCGGATCATCGATGTGGACGGGAACGTCCTGCTGGATTTCGCCGGCGGCATCGGCGTGCTCAACATCGGAGCGAACCGCCCCGAAGTGGTCGCGGCCATCGAGCGCCAGGCGCACGCGGCCATCCACACCTGCTTCAACGTCACGATGACGGAGCCGTACCTTGCGCTGGCGGAGGCGCTGAACCGCATCGTGCCAGGCAACTTCGAGAAGAAGACGCTCCTTCTCAGCACCGGCGCGGAGGCGGTGGAGAACGCCGTCAAGATCGCCCGCCGGCACACGGGCCGGTCTGCCGTGATCACGTTCAGCCACGCATTTCACGGGCGGACGCTGCTCACGATGACGCTGACCGCCAAGGTGGCGACTTACAAGTACGGTTTCGGCCCGTTCGCCCCGGAGGTCTACCGCGTTCCCGCCTGCGACCGATACAGCTCCCCGTTCGCGGATGAGGAACAGGAGGTCGCGTGGACGCTCGAAAATCTGCGCCGCACCATCGAAGACGAGATCGGCCACGACAAGGTCGCCGCCATGATCATCGAGCCCGTACAGGGTGAGGGCGGGTTCGTCGTGCAGCCGCCCGCGTTCCTGCGCGGGCTGCGCGAGATGGCGGACCGATACGGGATGGTGCTGATCATCGACGAGATTCAGACCGGGTTCTGCCGCACGGGCAGTCTCTTCGCCATTGAGCAGGCGGGCATCGAGGCGGACCTCTTCCTGACCGCAAAGTCGCTCGCCGACGGCCTGCCGCTCTCCGCAGTGACCGGCCGCGCGGAGATCATGGACGCGGCGCAGATCGGCGGCCTCGGCGGGACCTACAGCGGCAACCCGGTCGCCTGCGCGGCCGCGCTGGCGGTGCTCGACGTGATCGAGCAGGGCGGTCTGCCAGAGCGTGCGCGGGACATCGGGAACTCGGTGATGCAGCAGTTCCGCGACTGGCAGTCGCGCTACGAGCTGATCGGCGACGTGCGCGGCGTCGGCGCGATGGTTGCGATCGAGTTCGTGCAGGACCGCGTGACCAAGGCGCCGGCGACGGAGGCCACCGGCCGCATCCACCAGCTTGCCTACGAGCAGGGCCTTGTGCTGATGAAGGCCGGGGACCACAACAATGTGATACGTTTCCTCGCGCCGCTCTCCATCTCGGATGCGGAACTCATCGAGGGACTCGAGATCCTGCACCGCTCTATATCGACCGCCTCGCTCGAACTGCAGAGGGCGTAGAGGGCCGCGGCCCTGCCGGGGGCTCGGGCGTTTAGCGGCGCGCGAACCCTCGACGCGCGCCATTCGACGGGGAAACGGGGTGACACCGTGAACCGGATCATGGTCGCTCCCGCGAGGTACGTCCAGGGGCCGGGTGCCCTCAGGGACATCGGTCCCGAAATCGCGCGCATCGGCCGCAAGGCGCTGGTCATCGGCGGCGCGAGGGCGCTTGAGACGACGCGTGCGACGATCGCCGAGAACGCGCGGCGCGCGGGCGGCGCTCTCGAGTTCGCGACGTTCGGGGGCGAGGCTACCCTGCCGGAGATAGGACGCCTTGAAGCGGCTGCGCGGGCGAGCGCGTGCGACCTCGTGGTCGGCGTCGGCGGGGGCAAGGCGCTCGACAGCGCAAAGGCGGTCGCGGACCGCTGCGGGCTCCCCGTCGCCGTCGCGCCGACCATCGCCGCGACCGATGCGCCGTGCAGCGCGCTCTACGATACCTACAGCGAGGACGGCGTGTTCGAAGCGTCCCACGAACTGCCGCGAAACCCCGTCCTCGTGCTCGTCGACACCGAGGTGATCGCGAGGGCGCCCGCGCGCTTCCTGGTCGCGGGGATGGGGGACGCGCTCTCGACGAAGTTCGAAGCGGAGGCATGCGCGAGGTCTGGGGCCGCGAACATCGCCGGCGGGCGGTCCACCCTGGGCGCGCTGCAGCTCGCGCGCAGGTGCTACGACACTGTCATTGCCGACGGGTTTAGCGCGCGGCTTGCGTGCGAGCGCGGTGTGGCGACGGAGGCGCTGGAGCGCGTCGTGGAGGCGAACATTCTGCTGAGCGGAATCGGCTTTGAGTCGAGCGGCCTCGCGGCGAGCCATGCCATGCACGACGGATTCACGGTCCTGCCTGAGGCGCGCAGCATGTACCACGGCGAGCGGGTCGCCTTCTCCGTGCTCGTGCAGCTGGTGATGGAGGATCGGTCTGCGGCCGAGATCGGCGAGGTGCTTCGGTTCAGCGCGAGCGTCGGCCTGCCGGTCACGCTCGCGCAGATCGGCATCCTGGATGCGTCGCAAGAGCATCTCATGCCGGCAGCGGAGTTCGCCGCGCGCCCCGGGGAGATCATGCACAACATGCCGTTTCCGGAGATCGGA
>JAJYTV010000033.1 GCA_021792885.1 Bacillota bacterium | reverse complement strand
CAATTCGCCCGAGACGCCGCTCTTCCACAAGGGGAGCCTCCTGTACGCGTGGCCCTGGGCGCAGAAGAAGATCCAGGAAGAGCGCGCCGTGACGCTCTGCGAGGGGTACATGGACGCGATCGCGCTGCATCGCGGCGGCTTTGCGGCCACCGTGGCGACGCTGGGCACGGCGCTCACCGAGGAGCACGCGCGGCAGATCGGGCGGGTGGCGCAGCGCGCATACCTCGCGTTCGATACGGACAATGCAGGAAAGATGGCAGTGCGGCGCAGCATGCTGCCGCTGCTCGCGCAGGGGCTCGAGGTGCTCGTCGTGGCGCCGCCCGAGGGGAAGGACCCCGACGAACTCCTGCGCGCGCAGGGCTCTGCGGCCTGGCGCGAGGCGCTCGCGGGGGCGCAGCCCCTGACGGCATGGCTCTACCGCGAGGCGGTCGCCCAGCACGGCACCGACACGCCGGCGGCGAAGGCGCGCGTGACCAACGAGGTCTTCGCGGCGCTGCGCGCGCTGCAGAGTCCGCTCGTGCGCGACGAGGAACTGCGTCGGCTCGCGCTGCGGCTGGAGGTGAACGAGACGGCGCTGCGGGCAGAATTTCAGCGTGGCCATGCGGGGGACAGAATGCATACGCTGCAAAATCCAAGGAATAGTACTAGGAATACGGTGGTCGCGCCCCAGCGCCCGGACTGGCTGCCGCTCGAGACGATGCTGCTTTCACTTGCGGCGCTGTACCCGGAGGCGGCGGACGAGATCCGCCAGTCCTGCCGCCCGCTCAAAGATCCGTCCTGCGACGAAGCCCTCGCGCAGGCTGCGGCCGGGCATGACCCGGCGCAGTCCGGAGACGAGGGCGTGCGGCGCGCCTGGGCGGAAGCGTCTCTTGCGGAACCTTTGCCCAGGGAAGAAATTACGAAAGCCATCGCGCGGTGGACACTAGCAGGTAAAAGGGAAAGACTGAACGAAGTCAATCGCGTCATTCAAGAGATGCAAGAGGCAGGTCAACCGATTGATTCGTCGCTTCTCGCGGAAGCCCATCAACTGCTCGTCGAGACACAGCGCCTACGAAGGGGGTGAGCAGCGCACATGAGCCAGAAGGAACTACCCGTCGAGGGGATGCAGGACCTCATTCGGCGGGGCAAGGAAACCGGGTCCCTGACTTACGAGGACGTCGGCAAGGCCTTGCAGGGCAATGAACTGACGCCGGAGCAGATCGACGCGGTCTACGAGCGGCTCGCCGACCTCGGCATCGAGGTGATGGCGGTCGGCGAGGTGGAGGCCGACGCGAAGAGCGAGGACGCCGAGGACGCGGCGGACCTCTCCGTGCCGGACGGCGTCGCGATCGACGACCCGGTCCGCATGTATCTCAAGGAGATCGGCCGTGTGCCGCTGCTCACCGCCGAGGACGAGGTCGAGCTCGCGAAGCGCATCGAGGAGGGCGATGAGGAGGCCAAGCGCCGCCTCGCGGAGGCGAACCTCCGCCTCGTCGTCAGCATCGCGAAGCGCTACGTCGGGCGCGGCATGCTCTTTTTGGACCTGATCCAGGAGGGGAACCTCGGGCTCATCAAGGCCGTCGAGAAATTCGACTACCGCAAGGGATACAAGTTCTCGACCTACGCGACCTGGTGGATCCGCCAGGCGATCACCCGCGCGATCGCGGACCAGGCGCGCACGATCCGCATCCCGGTGCACATGGTCGAGACGATCAACAAGCTCATTCGCGTGCAGCGCCACCTCCTGCAGGAGCTCGGGCGCGAGCCGACCGCGGAAGAGATCGCGGAGGAGATGGACGTCTCCGTCGACCGCGTGCGCGAAATCCTCAAGGTGGCGCAGGAGCCGGTATCTTTGGAGACGCCGATCGGCGAGGAGGAGGACTCCCACCTCGGCGACTTCATCGAGGACGAGGACGCGCCGGCGCCGGCGGAGGCCGCAAGCTACCTCCTCTTGCGCGAGCAGATCGGCGAGGTGCTGTCTTCTTTGACGCCGCGCGAGAAGCGCGTTCTGGAGCTGCGCTTCGGCCTCGACGACGGCCGGGCGCGCACGCTCGAGGAAGTCGGGCAGGTGTTCGGCGTGACGCGCGAGCGCATCCGCCAGATCGAGGCGAAGGCCTTGCGCAAGCTGCGCCATCCCAGCCGCTCGAAGAAGCTCAAGGACTACCTGGAGTAGCTGGAGATGGCGGCGGAGCCCGTCGCTTGACAGCTGCCCAGTAAATATGATACGGTAAAAAATTTGGTTGCGCACGGGGTCAAAGTGCGTTATTCTTGATTGTACCGAGCGGGGCGGCTGTCGTGGGGACACGGCGGCTGCCTTGCGCATGGCTCTCAGGAAGGGGTGTCGCCCATGGGTGGGAAGCAGCCGGACGAGTCGGGCGACGCTGCGAGGGGAGGCATGGAGGTGTTGGGGTGTTCCGAGGCGGGTCTTCCCTCGCTCGGCGTCGGGCAGGTGCTCGCGGGCGGCGAAGGGACGCCGGACCAGGTCGACGCCGTCTACGAGCGGCTCGCCGAGGCCGGTGCCGGCGTGCGCGAGGAAGACGGGGAAGAGCTGGCGCCCGCGGCGGCGCCAGCGGCAGCCGGGCAGCGCGGCGCCGACGTGGGGTTGCTCGATGCCGACGACCCGGTGCGCATGTACCTCAAGGAGATCGGCCGCGTGTCGCTGCTCAACGCCGAGGGAGAAGTCGAGCTCGCCCGGCGCATCGAGGAGGGCGACGACGCAGCCCGGAACCTGCTGGCGCAGGCGAACCTGCGGCTCGTCGTCAGCATCGCGCGGCGCTACGTCGGCCGCGGCATGGCCCTGCTCGACCTGATCCAGGAGGGAAACCTCGGACTCATCAAGGCCGTCGAGAAGTTCGACTACCGCAAGGGGTTCAAGTTCTCGACCTACGCGACGTGGTGGATCCGGCAGGCGATCACCCGCGCGATCGCGGACCAGGCCCGCACGATCCGCATCCCGGTGCACATGGTCGAGACGGTCAACAAGCTGATCCGCGTGCAGCGCCACCTCCTGCAGGAGCTCGGGCGGGAGCCGACCGCGGAGGAGATCGCGGAGGAACTGGACGTCTCCGTCGACCGCGTGCGCGAGATCCTCAAGGTGACGCAGGAGCCGGTGTCGCTCGAGACGCCGATCGGCGAGGAGGAGGACTCCCACCTCGGCGATTTCATCGAGGACGAGGACGCGCCGGCTCCGGCGGAGGCCGCGAGCTACCTCCTCTTGCGCGAGCAGATCGGCGAGGTGCTGTCTTCTTTGACGCCGCGCGAGCAGCGCGTCCTGGAACTGCGCTTCGGGCTCGGCGACGGGAGGGCGCGCACGCTCGAGGAAGTCGGGCAGGTGTTCGGCGTGACGCGCGAGCGCATCCGCCAGATCGAGGCGAAGGCCTTGCGCAAGCTGCGCCACCCCAGCCGCTCGAAGAAGCTCAAGGACTATCTCGAATAGGGGCCGAGGAGAGACGAGGGACAGGGCGAAGGTCCGGTCCGTGCTTGCCATCCGGTGCGGCGGTGATGCCTGCAAACGGCGTCCAGCGGGCCGGAAAGTGCATGGCTTGCCGGAACGCGGCAGATCGGGGGAACGATGGAAGACATTGTGGTGCGCAGGGCGGTCCCTCAGGATTCCGAGCGCCTGGCCGAGCTCTACAGCGAACTGATCACTCGCCCGACAGACGTTGACGCCCTAAGGCGCCGACTGGAAAGCGATGTGCCCGCGATCCTGCTCGTGGCCGAGACTTCGGGTCACGATCTCGTCGGGACCGGGTACGGCGTGATCTGCCCGGATACCGTGGGCGCCTGCCACCCGTTCATGGTCGTAGACAATGTGGTCGTGCACCACGCCTACCGCCGGCGAGGCATCGCGCATCTCCTCATGACCGAACTGGAGACTCTCGCGCGCGAGGCTGGTTGCTCCCTGATCCTCCTGGTGAGCGGAGCTGAACGGACGGCCGCCCATCGTTTGTACGAACGGCTGGGATATTCCGTTCCCGTTCGCGGATTCCGCAAATACCTCTCCGATCATTCTCCCCACTCCTGACGGGCGGGGTTCCCTGCGAGGGACTTGCGAGGCTGGAGTCTACATCCGGCGCGGCGAATGCCTTACATCGGGCGGAGCACCGGGCTCTCCGCCTGGCCCTCATCGGGCCGTGTCACGCGGCCCCTGCCGCAGCAGATCAACCGCTTGGGCAGCGACGTTCCAAGCGGCCACGGCATCGGCCGTGTTCGGCGCGTATGCCGGCCACGTTCTGTTTCAGATCCAGAACCTCGCACGATGACCGCACGCGCCGTCCTGCGCTGGGCACGCTAGCGCGGGAGGGATTGTCCGTGTTCCGTCACGAGTCCGCACTGCTGTTCCCGGTGGAAGTCCAGAGCTGCGATCCGACGGCGGCGAGCATGCTGCAAGAGCAGTTCGCCGGCGCCAACAGCGAACTGAAGGCACTCGTCCAGTACCTCGTACAGAGTTTCGGTGCGAAGGATCCCGCGACCCGCGCGCTTCTCCTCAACATTGCGACCGAGGAAGCGAGCCACCTCGAGATGGTCGGGACCGCGATCGTCCAGCTGATGACCTACGACGCCGAGCGCCGCGGTGGACCGAACCTGCAGCCGAACTGGGCGGTGACCGGACGCGCGCTGCAGAGCGCGCCGTCGCTGCTCCAAAAGATGGTCAACCTCGGGGGCGTCGGCCCGATGGCGGTCGACTCGGCCGGTGTGCCCTTCTCCGGGAACTTCATCAACGCGACGGGCTGCATCACGAGCGACCTGGCCTCGGACCTCGCCGCCGAACTGGGCGCCCGCCGCGTCTACCAGCAGCTCCTGAAGAACACGCAGGATCCTGGCCTTCGCCGCACGCTCGAATTCCTGGCGGAACGCGAGTCGACCCACGCCGTCCTGTTCGGCGAGGCGCTCGAGCGTGTGAAGGACCAGGGCGTCGCGGAGGACATCGGGCGGACGTTGGTCTCGCGGCGGATGCCGGCCGTGACCGATACCGCGGACCTCATGCTGCGCACCTTCGGCGCGGAGAAGCTCCCCGAGCAGCCGCTGCAGGAGCCGATCCAGCCGCACGAGGTGGCGGTGCAGCTGGCGGAGCGGTACGAGGCGCTCGCGCCGATCGGCTAGGCGGCTAGGGCTGCCAAAGGTCCCGGGACGCGAGGCGTCCTGGGACCTTTGCGCGTTCGCTTGCAGGGTGGTGCGGTCCTCCGGTAGGGTTCTCGGCCGGCGAAGCGGAATTGGATCGCTGTCCACGGTAGGGAGCAGAGGAGGCAGCAGCTTGGCGGTTGCGGGCTCGGCAGGCGTCCCTTGGCGACGGGTGCTTCCTGCGGGCGATTCGGCCCTGCTCCTCGAATTCGGGGACGCGATCGACGAGGGGACGAGCGATGGGGTGCAGCGGCTTGCCGCCCGCCTGCAGGGCAAGGCGCTGTCTGGCGTCCACGGCGCGATCCCGGGGTTCGCGACGCTCCTCGTCGAATACGACCCGATGGCCTGGGAGGCGGATCGCCTCGTTTCGGCGCTCCGCAGCCTCGCCGCGCATCCGGCCCCTCCACCGGCGCGGCGCCGCCATCTGATTCCCGTGCTCTACGGCGGCCTGCACGGGGAGGACCTCGGGGAGGTCGCCGCCGCCCTCGGCATGGAGCAGGCGGAGGTCGTTCGGCTGCACGCGGAGCGAGACTACCGCATCTACTGCCTCGGCTTCTCCCCGGGGTTCCCGCTCTGCGGCGCGTTGCCGCCGGAGCTGCGCCTGCCGCGCCGCGCCACGCCGCGCACGCGCGTACCGGCGGGCTCGGTCGCGATCGCGGGACAGCAGACCGGCGTCTATCCCCTCGAGACGGCCGGCGGCTGGCACCTGATCGGGCGCACGCCGGTTCCCCTCTTTCGCTGGGACGGGGAGGAGCCCGTCCCGTACCGGCCCGGCGACCTCTTGCGCTTTCGCCCGATCGGGGAGGAGGAGTTCGCGGCGCTCGAGGCGCAGGCGCGTCGTGGCGAGGCCGCGGTGGAGAGCGTGGCCCTCGCAGGACCAGGAGGTGTCATCGATTGCTGACGGTATATGGCGCTGGGGTGGTGACCCTGATGATGCTCTTCTACGCCCTCGAATCCCGCTCGCCGTGGTACACCTTCGCGTTCGGCCTCGCCTGTTTCGGGTCGTCCCTCTACGGGTGGCTGGCGGGCACGTGGCCGTTCGGGGTGGTCGAGGCGGTCTGGGGAATCGTCGCCTTGCGCAAGTGGTACGTCCTGCGGCATGCGGGTGTCGCGTCGTAGACCCGTGAGACACGGTTGCCCGGCAATCGGCCGAGAGCCCGTTCTCAGGACAGTTGACGGGAGGTGGAGGATGGCGCGCATCCGCATCGTGCAGCCCGGGCTTCTGACGACGGTGCAGGACCGCGGTCGGATCGGCTACGGCCACCTCGGCGTGCCGCAGGGCGGCGCGCTCGACGGGTATGCCTTGCGCTGGGCGCAGCGCCTGCTTGCGCTGCCCGCCTCTGCCGCCGCCCTCGAGATCACCCTGCGCGGACCGACGATCCAGGTGCAGGGGAACACTTCGGCTGCGCTGACCGGCGCGGATCTCGGCGGCGCGGTGAACGGCGAGCCCTGGCCGCCGGGGGAGATACGCAACCTGCAGGCCGGGGCCATCATCTCGTTCGGCGCGCCGCGGCGCGGCCTGCGCGCGTACCTCGCCTTCCGGGGCGGGGTCGTGGCGGAGCGCGTGCTCCAGAGCGCGTCGACCGACCTGCAGTCCGGCGTCGGGGGACATGCTGGGCGGCCGCTGCGGGCTGGGGACGTGCTGGAGGTCGGGGACGGAGGTGTGGCGCCCGTCTGCGCGCCGGTAACCACGATCCGCATGGATCAGGTCGTGCGGGTGTTGGCGGGCCCGCGGCACGAACTCTTCCCCAGGGAGGCGCTGTCGCTCCTCACCGCGGAGCCGTTCCAGGTGACACCGGCGGCGGACCGCGTCGGCCTGCGCCTGCAGGGCACGCGCATCCCGGAGGCGCCAGGGAGCATCCTCTCGGAAGGCATGCCGATCGGAGCGGTCGAGGTGCCGCCGGACGGCGCGCCGATCGTACTGCTCGCCGGGCGTGGCACCGTCGGGGGCTACCCCGTGCTGGCGACGGCGATCTCCGCGGATCTGCCGGTCCTTGCGCAGAAGAAGCCGGGGGACCGGTTCACCTTCGTTCTCGTCACGCTCGAGGAGGCGCGTGCGGCGCTGCGCGAACAGGAGGCTGCGCTCCAACTGCCGCTGACCGCAGTCTGAAACAGGGGGTGTCTGCGTGGCTCTGGTCGTCGACATGAACTGCGACATGGGGGAGAGCTTCGGCGCGTGGCGGCTTGGCGCCGACGAAGAAATGCTCTCGCATGTCACCTCGGCGAACGTCGCTTGCGGCTTCCACGCCGGCGATCCCGGCGTGATGGCGCGGACGGTGCGGGCCGCCAAGGCGAAGGGCGTGCGGGTCGGCGCGCACCCTGGACTCCCGGACCTCGTCGGGTTCGGCCGCCGGGACATGGCGATCTCTCCCGAGGAGGCGTACCGCGACACGCTCTACCAGATCGGGGCCCTGGACGCCTTCTGCCGCGCGGAGGGCTGGGCGCTCCAGCATGTGAAGCCGCACGGACAGCTCAACAACATGGCGGTGAGGGACAAGCACCTCGCGGAGGCCATCGCCGCTGCGGTGCGGGACTACGGCGGGGGTCTGATCCTCGTGCCCTATGGGGGAGAGCTCATGCACGCGGCCGAGGGCCTGCGGCTTCGGGTGGCCCGTGAGGTGTACGCAGATCGCGCCTACAACGCGGACGGGACGCTTGTCTCGCGGAGCGTCGCGGGATCCGTGCTGCACGACCCTGAGGAGGTCGCGCTGAGGGCCGTAGACATGGTGCGAGACGGGCGGATTCGGGCCGTGTCGGGCGAGTGGGTCGAACTCCGGGCGGACACGGTCTGCCTCCACGGGGACACCCCGGGGGCGAGCGGGCTTGCGGCTCGTCTGTGGACAGCGTTCGCCGAGGCTGGGATTGCGGTGCGGCCCATGCAGGAGATTGTGGCCGGCCGCTCCTAGGGTCGCAATGGAAGGGACGGCGAACGGCGGTGTTGTCATGGGTTCACGGGGTCGAGCAGTTCGCCCAGCCGACGCGCCGCCTGCCGTTTCGTGTCTTCCAGCACGTGAGCGTACACCTTCGCCGTGAGGGCAGGGCTCTCGTGTCCGAGGTGCGCGGCGATCTCGCGGATCCCGACGCCGGCCTGAAGCTGAAGGCTCGCGTTGGTGTGCCGCAGAGCGTGCAGCCCATACGGCGGGAGCCCTGCTCGCTGCCGGGCGCCTGCCCATGCCCGGGTGACGTTGCGGCGCGAGAGCATCGTGCCCGCCCGGCTGGGGAAGACGAGTCCGCTCGATATCAGGCCTTCCTGCTTGAGCGTCGTGAGATGGCGCAGCAGCAGCGAGACCGTTTGCGGTGCAAGGGCGATCTCGCGCATTCCCGCGACCGTCTTGGGTGGTCCCACGATCAGCCGTCCGCTCACTTCTGCAGCATTGCGGCGCACGCGCAGCGAGGCGCCTTCAAGGTCTAGGTCCTCCCAGCGCAGTGCGAGTGCCTCGCCGACGCGCAGACCACTTTGCCAGAGGAATGTGAAGAGCGCGCCCAGGCGTTGATCTCTATCGGCCGCGTCAAGTCGCCTCACCTGTTCGAGGGTGAAGGAAGCTACGACGCGCGGACCCGGGCGAGGGGCGCGCACGCGAGTGAAGGGGTTTCGTTCCAGGAGGCCGAGGCGGACGGCGTCAGCCAGTGCCGCTCGCAGGATCGCCATGGCGTAGGTGACGGTTCGCGGCGAGAGACGTCTTCCGCCGGTGGACTGCGGGAGGGAGAGGTCCGCCACCCATGCCTGAAGGCGCTGCGGGGTAAGTTCGGTAAGGGGGAGATCGCCGAGGTGGGGGAGGATGTGCAGGCGCGAGAGGCGCCGGTAACTGTCGGCCGTGGTCGGACGAAGGTTGACCTCGACGTGTGCGCGCAGCCAATGGTCCATGTACGCCGAAAGCGGTTGGTCCGCTGCGTGGGAAGGCTCCTTCATTCCGCACACCTCGAGAGGATCATGGCACAAAATGGAGAAACTTGGCAGAGAACGTATGGTCGACGGACCCTCTGGGGTGGACACAACACAACAATGACCATGCCAACGCGCAGGAGAGGGCGGGGGCGGGGTGCGAATTGCAACCGACATGACGACCACACGCGAACCAGATCGCCCGGGACCGATTGATGCACTGGAGATCGCACCGTTGTTGGATCGAGCAGTCGCAGCCATCGGCGGACTCAACTGGGAAGAGGCAAGAAGGGTCCTCACTTCGCTGATGACGAGGGCTCCCTTGCCGATCGTCCGCAACAACTTGGCCGTCGTCGTCTTGGAGCACGACGACGACCCGTCCGGTGCATACGACCTGATCGCACCGATCTTCGAGGACCCCACCGCAGGCCCGCAGCCGTTCGCGCACGCGTTGGCGGTCCGCTGCCTCGCGGCGATGGGGCAGATCGCGCAGGCGAGAGAGCACATGTCGGCTGCCGTCATGCAGCTCGAGGCGGGACTGCGCGGCCAGCGGCCGGCTGCGTCGGGACCGGATGCGGCGTGGCGGGAATATACGGTCGCCCTGCTCCGGGCCGCGGGATCCCTCGAGGACGACGGGCTCGCCTGGGAGATCTACCAGCAGTTCCAGTCGGTGCACAATCGCTCGGAAGCGCACTACCTCGGAGGAATCGCGGCCTTCAACCGGCGGCGCTGGGCGGGCGCGCAGAGGGCTTGGGCACGCGTCGCGGGCGAGGATTGGGGCGCGGTGGACACGTTCAGCTCCATCTTGCCGGCCATGGACGCCGGCACCGTTCCGCCCTTCCGGCTGCCGTACGAGGTACCCGATCTCCGCGCACTCGTCATGGACGGCAAGGAGAGCGGTCTCATGCGCCTCGTCGCAGCTGCGGAGGAAGAGTCGCCCGATCCGGAGCGGGTAGCGGCGCTGCAAACCCTCGTACAACATCCCCAGCATTGGGCGGCCCTGCTAGCGTTCTGCCTGACGAACGTGGCTGGAGAGATGCCCCCGGAGGCGAGGGGCGTCCTGCTTCAGGGTGTCGTGCGCTTCGGGAGCGAACGGGGCCGAGAGCTCGCCGATGCGCTTTTCCGGTCCGGCAGCGCGCCACTCGGACTCAAGATGGCTGCAGCCAACGGACTCGTGCGTACGGGCCACATCCAGAACGGCACGCACGTGAAGATGCTGATCGACGGGCGCTCGCGCGAGGTACAGGTCTTCCTCTCGCGCATGGTGCTAGGCGACGCGGAGATGGACGCTCGCTACCGGGAGGGGATCGACGCTAGAGACGAGGGACGTCTCGAGGAAGCGCACCGGATCCTCGGGGAACTTGCCGATTTCCAGGCTGGAGACTCCTACCTGCCCGCCGTCATCGCCTACGCCAACCTGCTCCGCGGCGACGGGCTCTTTCAGAAGGCCAGGCAACTGCTCGACTTGGCGGCCAAGGTCGACACCGCCCAGCCCACCGTTCTCTTCAACCAAGCAGCGCTCTCCGTCCAGGTGCGCGATTATGCGCGCGCCAAGCAACAGATCCGCACCCTCGAGGAGATGGACCTGTCCAAGGACCTGCGCGACATGGTGCGACAACTGCGGGAGCAGCTCGTGATGGCAGAGCGGATGGAAGCCGTCTTGGACGACCTCCCGATCGCGACGCGGGACCGATTCGAAGATCGTCCGGCGGCGGTCGACACAGACCTGCGCCACAGCCTTGCGCTGCTGCCTGTGCGATGGCTCGATGCGTCTTGCATGTTGTACGGCCTGGAGATCATGGAATCGCGTCGGCCCCAGCGCGAGCAAGCCCTGTTGCGGAAGATCTCAGAGGACGGGGGACGTGCTGTCCGTCACGCACTCGAAACGGATCCCAGAGGGGAGCTTCCTGCGCTACTATCCTTCCTCATGCGTCGTGGGGGCTGGGCTCCGAAGGATGAGGTCGACCGGCGGTTCGGGAGCGAACAGCGCGACCGTATCCATCGACCCACCGACAGGGCGTATAGCACCTTGGGACATGCACGCCTTGCAGCCCTTGTGGATGTAGGC
>JAJYTV010000032.1 GCA_021792885.1 Bacillota bacterium | reverse complement strand
GGGCGGAGGGTACCTGCAGGCGGTGGCCGTCGGCGTCTTCGTGTTCGTCGGCTTCGAGTGGGTCACCCCGCTGGCGGAAGAAGTGACCGATTCGCGCCTGATCCCGAAGGGCATGTTCATCGCGATCGGCCTGATCGCCATCGCCTTCGGCCTGTTCATCCTCGCCATGACCCACCTCCTCCCGGCCGGCTCACTCGGCAAGACGCTCGTGCCGCAGCTCCTGATCGGGCGTACCGCGTTTGGAACCTTCGGCTTCTGGTGGATGCTGCTCGTCACGGTGATCACGGCCGGCACGACGTTCAACGGCAGCTTCGTCTCCGCGTCGCGGCTCCTGTACGCGCTCGCGCGCGAGCGCTCGCTGCCCGGCTGGTTCTCGGCCCTGAACGACCGGTTCGTGCCGCACCGCGCCCTCTACCTCCTGTTCGGCGTGTCGGTCGTGCTCGCGGTGATCGTGTTCGAGACCGCGCATGCGTACGCTGTCCTGATCAACACGGGCGCCGCCCTCGAGGCGCTCATGTACGTCGTCGCGGCGATCGCCGTCGTCGGCCTGCGCCGCCGCCAGCCCGACGCGCCGCGCAGCTTCAAGCTGCCGCTCGGCACCGTGCTCCCGTGGCTGACGGCCGTGATCTTCTTCGTGCTCGCGATCGGCGCCGCGACCACCCCCTCCGGCATACCCGGACCGGTGCCGTGGGTGCTGGTGCTGCTCGTGCTGATCGCTCTCGCGAGCTTCCTCTACGTCCGCTTCTACGTACCGCGGCTGAAGGCCCGCCAGAAGCGGCGTCCTGCCTAGCCCCGAAGGAGGGTTCCGATTTGGCCTGGCCTGCCTGGCTCCCGCCGGCTCCCCCGCTCGACGAACTCGTGGAAGGTCTGCTGCAGATCATCGCCACCCCCGCACCGCCGTTCGGCGAGACAGCCCGCGCCAAGGTGCTCCTCGAGATCCTCAGCGCGCAGGGACTCGCGCCCTACCAGGATGCCGCCGGCAACGTGATCGTGCGCTGGGGCGATCCGGGCCCGAACGGGATCGCATTCCTCGCGCACCTCGACACGGCCCTCGACCTGCCCGACATCGACCTGCGCCGTGAAGGCGGCCGGCTGTACGGCCACGGCAGCGCCGACGACGGCAGCGGCCTCGCCATCCTCACCGCGCTCGCGCGACTTGTGGCACGCAGCGGCCGCAGGCCGCGCGATCCGGTCTACTTTGTCGCGAACGTCGGCGAGGAAGGACTCGGCGACCTGCGCGGCGCCCGCGGCTTCGTCGCCGACCACGCGTCCGACCTGCGCGGCGTCGTGGCGCTCGACGGCCGTCTCGGCGACATCGTCCACGAGGGCATCGCCTCTCGCCGGCTGGAGGCGGAGTTCCAGGCCCCGGGCGGGCACAGCTGGAGCGACTACGGCAGCCCGTCGGCCATCCACCTGCTCGGGCGCGCCATCGCGCGGCTCGACGCCCTGCGCCTGCCGCGCGAGCCCCGCACCACCCTGAACGTCGGCGTCATCTCCGGTGGCACCGCCGTGAACGCGATCGCCCGCCGGGCCACCTGCCTCATCGACCTGCGCTCCGAGGATCCCTCGGAGCTGCAGCGCCTGGAGCAAAAGGTGCGCGAGGTGTTCGAAGAGGAGGCACGTCCGGCCGCCCTCGTGCTGCGCTGCGTCGGGGACCGACCGGGCGGCAAGCTGGCGCGCAGCCACCCGCTGGTCGCTGCGGCCGCAGCGGCGCTCGGCGAGGTCGGAGAGCGGGTCGCCTACGCGACCGGCAGCACCGACGCGAACGCGGCGCTCGGGGCGGGCGTGCCCGGCATCTGCTGCGGCGTCGGGCGCGGCGGCCTCGCCCACACGCCGCAGGAATGGTTGGACGAGTCCTCGCTCGTGCCGGGCCTGGCCTTCACCGCTGCGCTGCTCGCGCGCCTCGCGCCGCCCGAGGGCACCTGAAACGGGAAGCTCCCAACATGCAGCGAGCGTCCGCACACGCCGTGCGGACGCTCGCCCACTTGCTGCGCTGGGCCCTCACCCGGCGCATGCCGCGGCGAACACCTCAAAGAATTCCGGGAAGGAGACGGCGGCCGCCTCGGCGCCGAGGATCTCGACCGGTTGCTCCGCCCGCAGGCTGAGGATCGCCGCGGCCATCGCGATGCGGTGGTCGCCGAAGCTCTCCACGCGGCCGCCCGGCAATCTGCCGCCGGAGCCTTCGATCACGAACCCGTCGGGCAGTTCCTGCAGCTGCCCGCCGACCGCCGCCGCCATCGCGGCGAGCGCCTTGATCCGGTCGGTTTCCTTGATGCGCAGCTCCGCCGCTCCGCGCACCTCGGTGCGTCCCTCCGCACAGAGCGCGAGCGCCGCCAGGACCGGCAGCTCGTCGATTAGCGCGGGCGTCTCCTGCGGCCCCAGCCGCAGGCCGCCCAGGCGGCCCGCGCGCAGGCGCACCGTGCCGACGGGTTCCGGAAGCTCTTCCTGCACCTCGAGTTCGATCTCGACGCCCATCTCGCGCAACGCCGCGAAGAAGCCGATGCGGCCGGGGTTCAGGCCGAGGCCGGAGATCTCGGCGTAGCCTTCCTGCGCGAGCGCGGCCGCCGCCAGAAGGAACGCGGCGTGCGACGCGTCCCCCGGCACCTTCAGGTGGCCCGGGCTGCGCAGCTCCTGTCCGCCCGCGATGCGAACCTCGCCCTCCCCTGCGGCGATGCGCGCGCCGAAGTGCGGCAGGAGGCGCTCCGTATGGTCGCGCGTCGGGACGAGGTCCGTGAGCACCGTCTCCCCCTCCGCGTCGAGCGCGGCCAGAAGCGCCGCGGACTTGACCTGCGCCGAGGGCAGAGGCAGGGAGAGGCGTGCGCCGCGCAGCTTCGACGGCAGCAGCACGAGCGGGGCGAACCGACCGTCCTCGCGGCCTTCGATGCGCGCACCGAGCGCGCGCAGCGGCGCGACGACGCGGCCCATCGGCCGGGCGTTCAGGGACTCGTCGCCCGTCAGCACGCAGAGCGCCCCGGCGCCGGACAGGAGGCCGGCGGCGAGGCGCATGAGCGTGCCTGCGTTCATGCAGTCGAGAGGCGCCATGGGTTCACGCAGTCTCCCCTGCCCCCGGATCACGATGCCGCCCTGATCCTCCTCGACCCCTGCGCCGAGGGCGGCGCACACCCCGAGGGTCGCATCGGTGTCGCGCGAACGCAAGGCACCTTCGATCCGCGTCTCGCCAGCCGCGCGCGCGGCGAGGAGGTAGGCGCGATGGGTGATCGACTTGTCGCCGGGAACCGTCCCGGCGAAGTGGAAGCGGCGCCGCGGGTGGAGCGAGACGTCGCTCATCGCGGCAGGCGGTGCAGGGTCTGTGCGATGTGCTGCACGTCGCGCATCAGGTCGGCGAACTGGTCGAAGCGCAGCTGCTGCTGCGCGTCCGAGCGGGCGCGCGGCGGGTCCGGGTGCACCTCGACGATCAGTCCGTCGGCGCCCAGGGCGCAGGCGGCACGGGAGAGCGGCGCGACGAGCGAGGCTCGCCCCGACGCCTGCGAGGGGTCGACGATCACCGGCAGGTGGGAGAGCTGCTGCGCCACGACGACCGCCGAGAGGTCGAGCGTCGAACGCGTCGCCTGCTCGAAGGTGCGGATGCCACGCTCGCAGAGGACGACCTGGTCGTTGCCCTCCGAGAGCACGTACTCGGCTGCCATCAGCCACTCCTCGATCGTTGCGGACATCCCGCGCTTGAGGAGGACCGGCTTGCGCGAGCGGCCGACTTCCTTGAGGAGTTCGAAGTTCTGCATGTTGCGCGCGCCGATCTGGAACATGTCGGCATAGCGGTCCACCGTCTCCAGGTGGCGCGGGTCGAGCAGTTCCGTGACGACCGCGAGGCCGGACGCCTCGCGTGCGGCGGCCAGAAACTGGAGCCCCGTCTCCTGCAGTCCCTGGAAGCTGTAGGGGCTCGTGCGCGGCTTGTAGGCGCCGCCGCGCAGCGCGCTGGCGCCTGCGGCGCGCACCGCGAGGGCGGTCGAGACGATCTGCTCCTCGCTCTCCACGCTGCAGGGGCCGGCGATCACGCTGAACGCGTCGCCGCCGAAGACGCAGTCCTGTGAGACGCGCACCCTGGTGCGCGCGGCGTGGTGGGCGCTGCTTGCAAGCTTGTAGGGCGAGCTGACCGGCACGATCCGTTCGACGGCATCGAGCGCCAAGAGGGCCTGCATCACCTCGTCCCGGCTGGCCGCGCTGCCGACGACGCCGACGACCGTGCGCTCGAGGCCCTCCGACACGTGCGCCGAGAAGCCGAGTTCGCGGATCGTCCGGGCGACCTGCGCGACCTCCTCGGGGCTGGAGCCGGGCTTCAGTACGACAACCACGAAGATCCACTCCGTTCGATAATTAAGACTACCCCACGCTGTCAAGCCCGGCACGGATCTCCCGCACCGCCCTGCGGACGCCTTCGGGTCCCCTCTCGGCCAGCGCCTGGACGAGCGCGGAACCGACGATCACGCCGTCGAGTCCGCGGCTGCGCCATCGCTTGGCGGACGCCCCGTCCCCAATGCCGAAGCCAGCCAGGACGGGGACGTCGCGATGTCTGCGCAGCGCGTCGACGACGGGCAGGATCGACTCGGCCGAGTCCTCGGCGCTGCCCGTGACACCCAAGAGCGCCACGGCATAGACGAACCCGTCCGCAGCCTCGGCGATGTGCGGCAGGCGCTGGGCGTCGGTCGTCGGCGCGATGAACTGCGTGATCGCGAGGCCTTCCGCCTGCGCCGCCTGGCGCCAGGCGGCCGACTCCTCCATCGGCAGGTCCGGGACGACGAGCGCGTCGGCGCCCGCCTGCGCGAGCACGTGCAGCGTCTCGTCGCGCCCGGCGGAGATCAGCGGGTTGCAGTAGCTCAGGACCGCGATCGGCTGGGCGACGCGCTGGCGCAGCGCCGCCACGGCGGCGATCACGTCCTCGCGGCGCGTGTGGCGCAGCGCCCGCTCCGACGCGGCCTGGATCACGGGGCCGTCCGCCACCGGGTCGCTGAACGGCCATCCCACTTCCAGGATGTCCGCCCCGGCCTGCGCGGCCGCGGCCAGTCCCTCGATGCTCCCCTCGACCGTCGGATCGCCGGCGCACAGGTACGCCATGAGGGCAGCGCGGTTCTCCGCGCGCAGGCGCTGCAAGGTCTCCTGGATTCTCGTCATGCGCTCGCCTCCCGTGCCCGGATCGCCTCGAGGTCCTTGTCGCCGCGGCCGGACACGACCACGACGAGGGCCGCCTCCTTCGGCAGCGACTGCGCGATCTCCCCGGCCCGGGCGATCGCGTGCGCGCTCTCGAGTGCCGGGATGATGCCCTCCTCGCGCGCCAAAAGGTGCAGCGCCTCGAGCGCCTCCTCGTCGGTCGCGCTCAGGTAGCGCACCCTGCCGCTGTCGTGCCAGTGCGCGTGCTCCGGACCCACGCCCGGGTAGTCGAGGCCGGCGGAGATCGAGTACGCCTCCTGCACCTGTCCCTCCGCATCCTGCAGGAGGTAGGAGTACGCGCCGTGCAGCACGCCAGGGCGGCCGCGCGTCAAGGTGGCGGCGTGCTCGTGCCCGTGGAGGCCGGCGCCGGCCGCCTCGACGCCGTAGAGCGCTACGGGGGTCGATGCGAGCGGCGCGAACAGGCCTGCGGCGTTCGAGCCTCCGCCGACGCAGGCGATCGCCGCCTGCGGCAGCCCGCCGAAGGCCGCCTCGGACTGACGCAGCACCTCTCTTCCGATCACCGACTGCAGGTCACGCACGATCGTGGGGAAGGGATGCGGCCCGACGACCGAGCCGATCGCGTAGTGGGTGTCGCGCACGCTGCGCACCCATTCGCGCAGCGCGGCGTTCGTCGCGTCCTTCAGCGTCCTGCTGCCGCTCTCCACGGCGTGCACCCTGGTGCCCAAGAGTTCCATGCGGTAGACGTTCGGCGCCTGGCGCTGCACGTCCACCGAACCCATGAAGACTTCGCACTCCAGCCCGAGCAGCGCCGCTGCGGTCGCCGCCGCGACACCGTGCTGCCCCGCACCCGTCTCTGCGATCAGCCGGTGCTTGCCCATGCGCTGGCAGAGGAGCGCCTGCCCGAGCGTGTTGTTAATCTTGTGCGCCCCGGTGTGCGCGAGGTCCTCGCGCTTGAGGTAGACCTGCGCACCGCCGAAGCGCTCCGTGAGGCGCCGCGCATGGGTGAGGGGCGTCGGCCGCCCGACGTACTCGCGCAAGAGGTCCTCGTACGCGTCGACGAACGCGCGATCGGCCATCGCCTCGCTGTACGCCGTCTCAAGCTCCGAAAGCGCCGCCATCAACGTCTCCGGCACAAACTGGCCGCCGTAGGCCCCGAACCGACCGCTCACTGCGCGTTCACTCCCTTGGCTGTCCGCACGAAGCGGAGGATGAGGTCCGGATCGTGCTCGCCCAGCACCTCGACGCCCGACGCGACATCGACGCCGAACGGCGCCGCCTCCTCGATCGCCGCAGCGACGTTCTCGGGCGTGAGCCCACCGGCGAGGACGACCCGCCGCCCCATTTCCGCGATGCGGCGCGCGGCGCGCGTGCTGACCCGCTGTCCGGTGCCGCCGTACTGGTGCGTGCTGCGCCGGTCGAGGTGCAGCGCGTAGGCGCGGGGCAGGCGCCCCGAAGGCAAGCGGTCGTCCGGTCCGAGGTAGACGGTGCGCAGGAGCGGCACGCCCTTCGCCGCCCCGCGCGGCAGCTTGCCGCTCAGCTGCAGCATGTCGAAGGGCACCGCGTCGAGCAGTTCGCGCAGCAGGGCGGTGGACGGCGATCGGACGACGCCGACGATCGCGACGCTCGACGGCACGCGCTCCGTGAGGCTCCTGGCCGTCGCCACCGACACCCGCCGGCGACTCTCCGCAAAGATCAGTCCGACAGCGTCGGCACCCGCAGCGACAGCCGCGTCGATGCCTTCCGGCGTGCGGCAGCCGCAGACCTTAACCCACATGCGCCAGCACCTCCCGCCAGGGCGCCTGCAGCTCGCCGCCCGCGAGCAGCGCCTCACCGACCAGCAGGCCTCGCGCCCCCGCGGCGACCGCCTCGCGCACTGCCTTCCGCGTGCGGTACCCGCTCTCTGCGATGAGCGTGACGCCGTGCGGCGCCCGCGCCGCGAGCGCGAGGAAGTTCGCCGTGTCGATCTGCAGCGTGCGCAGGTCGCGGTTGTTCACGCCCAAAAGGCGTGCGCCGGCGGCGCAGGCGGCGTCGAACTCCTCCGCGTCGTGCACCTCGCAGAGCGCCTCCAGCCCGAGCTCCTGGGCGTGGCGCAAGAAGCGCCCGAGCTCCCCCCGCAGCACGGCTGCGATCAGGAGGACGGCGTCCGCGCCGTAGGCGTGCGCCTCGTCGATCTGCCCCTGCAGGCTCACGAATCCCTTGTAGAGAAGCGGGAGCGCCGTCTCCGCACGCGCCGCCTGGAGATCGTCGACGCTGCCCGAAAAGCCCTCTTGCGTCACGAGGATCGAGATGGCGGATGCGCCCAACGCCTCGTAGCGCCGGATCTGCGCCTCGCGGCCCACATCCTCGAACGGGCCGTGGCTTGGCGAAGAGCGCTTGAACTCGGCGATCAGCGCTGCGGGTCCTTCCCCATGCGGCAGGAACGGCCGCACGCCGTCTGCGCGCCGGGGAAGGGGTGCGGAGCGGCGCAAGAACTCCTCCCGCTGCGCCGCCGCGAGCCGCTCGAGATGATTCATCCGGCGAGCTCGGCCCGCGTGAAGTCGGCGAGCGCCTGGAGCTTGCGGCGCGCGGTGCCGGAATCGATCGACTGTTCCGCGAGGGGCAGCGCGTCAGCGATGCTCGCGGCCATCCCGCTGACGTAGATCGTCGCGGCGGCATTGAGCAGCACGACGTCGCGACGGGGGCCGCGCTCTCCTTCCAGCACCGCCTGCATGATCTTCGCGTTCTCCTGCGCATCGCCGCCGAGGAGGGCGTCGTTCCCGCTTGCCCCGAAACCCAGCGAGCGGGCGTCAAGCTGGAGCGCCCGCACCTCCCCCCCGCGCACCTCCCGGATCTCGTTCTGCCCCGCCAAGGTCAGCTCATCGGCTCCCCCCGCCCCGTGCAGCACCAGCGCGTGGTCGACGCCGAGCTGCAAGAGCGCCTGGGCGATCAGGTCCACATGCTCGAGGCGGGGCACGCCGATCACCTGGCGGCGCACGCCGGCGGGATTCGCCAGCGGGCCGAGCAGGTTGAAGACGGTGCGCACGCCGAGTTCCTTGCGCGGACCCGCCGCGTGCTTCAGCGCGCCGTGCAGCTGCGGTGCGAAGAGGAAGCCGATCCCGATCTCGTCGACCGCCATGCCGACGCGCTCGGGCGAGACAGCGAGCGAGACCCCCGCCGTCTCCAGGACCTCGGCGGAGCCGCAGCGGCTGGACGCTGCCCGGTTGCCGTGCTTCGCGACGGCGCAGCCCGCCCCGGCGGCCACGAACGCCGCCGTCGTCGAAATGTTGAAGGTGCCGAGGCCGTCGCCGCCGGTTCCGCAGTTGTCGACCGCGTCCGCACGGTGCACTTCGACGCGCGTCGCGTGGCGCCGCATCGCGCGGGCGCAGCCCGCGACCTCGTCGGCCGTCTCGCCGCGCACGGCGAGCGCCACCGCGAAGCCGGCGATCTGCGCCGGCGTCGCCTGCCCCGACATGATCTGGTCGATGGCCGCCTCGGCCTCCTCCGCCGTCAGCCGTCCACCCCGCAGGATGACGGCGATCGCTTCCTGGATCATGCGCTGCACCTCCGGATGAAGTTCTCGAGCAATGCGGGTCCCTCGCTGGTCGCGATCGATTCGGGGTGGAACTGGACGCCTTCCCATCGCCCGTCCGGGGAGCGGATGCCCATCACCGTGCCGTCCTCCGCGCGGGCGGTGATTCGCCACGACCGCGGCAGAGTCTGCTCTGCGACCGCGAGGGAGTGGTAGCGCGTCGCGAGGAAGTCCTGCGCGAGGCCCTGAAAGAGGCCCGCCCCGTCGTGACGGATGCGCGACGTCTTGCCGTGGCGCGGCGCGATCTGGATGATCTCGGCGCCGGCGAGCTGCCCGAGCAGCTGGTGGCCGAGGCAGACGCCGAGCAGCGGGACGCGGCGCTCCATGGCGCGCAGGAGGCCCGGGAGGTCGCCGGTCGCCTCCGGCCTGCCCGGCCCGGGCGAGATCACGATGCCGTCCGCGCGCGCGAGGAGTCCCCCCAGACCCGGGTCGTCGTTGCGGCGCACTTCCACGTCTGTGCGCGCGGCCAGGATCTGCACGAGGTTGAAGGTGAAGGAGTCGTAGTTGTCCACGACGGCGATCACGCCGCACCACCTCCCGCCTGCTCGAGTGCCCGCCGGAGTGCCGCGAGCTTGTGCTGGCACTCCTCCTCCTCGCGCTCCGGCGAGGAGTCCGCCACGATGCCGGCGCCCGCCTGCAGGTAGGCGATGTCGCCGCGCTGGATGATGCTGCGGATGGCGATCGCGAAGTCGAGGTCGCCGTCGGCGCCGAGGTAGCCGACCGCCCCGCCGTAGGGGCCCCGGGCGACCGGCTCGAGCGCGTCGATCAGCTGCATCGCACGGATCTTCGGCGCCCCGGTGAGCGTGCCGGCAGGGAACGCCGCCGCCAGGGCGTCGATGCTGTCCTTGCCGGGCGCGAGGCTCCCTTCCACCTCCGAGACGAGGTGCAGGACGCGCGCGTACTCCTCGACGGAGAACTGGCGCAGGACCGAGACGCTGCCGGGAGACGAGACCCGGCCCACGTCGTTGCGCCCGAGGTCGAGCAGCATGAGGTGCTCGGCGCGCTCCTTCGGGTCCTCCAGCAGTTCCTCCGCGACCTCCCGGATGCGCGACTGGTCCTGGGGCCGGCCACGCGTCCCGGCGATCGGCCGGACCGTGACGCGGCCCTTCTTCACCTGCACGAGCGTCTCCGGCGAACTGCCGTAGAAGTGGAAGCTCGGGCAGCGCAGGTGGAAGAGGTACGGCGACGGGTCGAGCGCGCGCAGCGCCCGGTAGACGTCGAGCGGGGCGGCCTGGGTGCGGTAGTCGTGGCGCTGCGCGATCACCGCCTGGAAGATCTCGCCCTGGGCGATCGCCTCCTTCGCCGCAAGAACCGCCTGGGCGTAGGCCGCGGGCGAAAGCGACCGGGAGAGGAGCTCTGGCGCCTTCGGTGCGGCGGGGCGCGCCACGCGGGCCGGCCGTGCCAGCATGCGCTGCGCCTGGTCGAGCCGAACCTCCGCCTCCTGGGCAGATCCCCCGTGCTCGCGGGCGGCAATGAGGTCGATCTGCCGCGTCACATGGTCGTAGGCGATCAGCATCCGCGGCACGACGAAGTGCATCTCGGGCAGGCCCCGATCGTCCCTGGGCTGGCTGCCGAGCCGCTCGAGGCGCCTCGCGAGGTCATAGCCCATGTAGCCGACGGCGCCGGCGTAGAAGGGCGGCGCGTCGGAACCGGGCGCGTCGCACGCCGTACGCGCGTGCAGAAGGCGCAACTCCTCCCAAGGCTCCCCGGCAAAGCGCGCCGTGCGGCCGCCGTGTTCGAGCTTGATGCTGCCGCCATGCGCCTGCAGCCGCCAGATCGGCTCCCAGCCGATGTAGGAGTAGCGCCCGATGGTCTCGCGCGTCGGCGCGCTCTCAAGCAGGAACGCGCCGGGGCGCCCTGCGACGTGTTGGTAGATCGCCATCGGCGAGAGGTCTGTGATCAGCCTGCGCCGGTGCAGGACGAGCCCTTCGATTGCAGTCACCGCCATGTCGGAACCCTCCCAAAGCAACACAAAAACGCCCCCGTCCCCGATGGGACGGAAGCGAACTTCCGCGGTGCCACCCAAATTGGCCTAGGCCCACTTTGCCGACACGGGAGAAAACTCCGATGCCGCCCTCCAAATAACGGGGAGGTCCCGGCGAAGCCTACTCGACCTGACGGCCATTCGGTTCGCAGCTTGCAGGCCCATTCCCGTGCTTCCCGCTGGCCGGATTCTCACCCTCGCCGGCTCTCTTGGCAGCGTTCCGCCGGTACTCCGCCTGCGCATCGCCGTTCTGTATGGCGCCAATCGTACAGCGCGCGGGGCGATGTGTCAACCGTCATTCCCTTGGGCCGACCCCGGCAGGACCACGGGCCTGCCGCCCTCGGGGTGGCGCAGTACCTTGAGCCGCGTGTGGAACACGTCGCGCAGCACCTCTTCGCGCAGCACCTCCTTGGGCTCTCCGAGCGCCCGGAGC
>JAJYTV010000031.1 GCA_021792885.1 Bacillota bacterium | reverse complement strand
GGTGCACCACTCGCCGCGGCTGAGTGCCCTCCTGCAGACGCAGAACCGCTACTCCGTCAATCTGATGGCGGACAACCTTTACTTCATGCTCGGCGCCGCCCGCAGCGGCGTCGGCTCCCCCGCGACGGCCGCGGCGGCGATGGCGGCGTTCGTCAGGGCGTCGGGGATCGGGCCCCAGCCGCTGCAGGCGGACGGGTCCGGCCTCTCTCCGCTCAACCTGCGCAGCGCGCAGGATGTCGTGCGCATGCTCGCCTACGCCGCGTCCGAGCCCTGGTTCTCCGCGTTCGAGCAGTCGATGATGCAGGCGGGCAACCCGAACCCGAAGGTTTGCGGCGTGATCTGCGGCCACTTCGTCGGGACGCCGGCCGCCGGCCGGGTCTGGCTGAAGACCGGCAACCTCGAGAACCAGTGGAACTACGTCGGCTACGCGACCGCGGCGAACGGCGATCAGATCGCGTTCGCCATCCTGGCGGAAGGTCCCCTGACGAAGCAGCTCGACGGGTACCAGGGACCGATCGACCAGATGACGGAGGATCTTGCCGTCTATCCGAACCTGAAGGTCTCCGCCCAGGGCGCCCAGGCGCAGGCGACGGCGCCGATGCCCCCGCTCGCGGCCCTTGCGAACCTGCCGGCCGCTCCTGGCGCCGTCACGGGCGGCGCGGTGATCGACCTGCAGAGCGGGCAGGTCGTCTGGCAGCAGAACGGGCAGACGCTGATCCGCACGGCCTGGGTGCCGCGACTCGCGCTGCTCGACGCGGCGCTCGCGAGCGGCAGCGCGGGCTTCCCGCC
This sequence comes from Bacillota bacterium, assembly GCA_021792885.1. Taxonomy (GTDB): domain Bacteria; phylum Bacillota; class Sulfobacillia; order JAJZYS01; family JAJYTV01; genus JAJYTV01. The sequence goes on along the minus strand of JAJYTV010000031.1, from coordinate 10,437 downwards.
GGTCACGGTGCAGGCGCTCGGACCCGTGCAGGGCGGGACGCTCGCAGGCCCGATCCTGCTCGACGGGAGCCTCGACCCGGGAATCACGCAGGTGGATCTCGCGGCGCTGGCGCAGGCGGTGCAGGCTGCGGGCATCCGGTCGGTGACGGGGCCCGTGGAGTACGCGCAGGGGCCCGTCGGGTCGAAGGGCGTCCTGCGCTGGCCGAACGGCGCGGTCTACGAAGCGTTGGGCCAGGGCTACCTGCCGCCGGCTTCCCGCCTCCTGGTGGGCGGGGACGCCGTGACCTTGACGCTGCGCGCCACGGCGCCCGGCGCGAGGGCGCAGTACCAGGTCACACCGCAGGACGCCCCGATCACGATCGTGAATCAGGCGGTCGGTGCGAGCGGCGGCCCCGCGAGCGCCACCGCTACATGGCAGCGCGGTACGGACGCCTACATCCTGGCGGGACAGGTCCCGGTCGGCACGACGGTCCGGCTGCAGATCGCCCCGCCGGACCCTGGCCGGCTCGGGGCGATCCTGTTCCGCGATGCCTTGCGGGCCGCCGGAGTGCAGGTCGCGAGCGACGCCGTGGCGGCGGCGCCGCCCGATGGACAGGCAACGGTCCTCGCGAGCCTGCCGGGAAGTTCCCTCGCGCAGCTCGCCTCCCCGATGCTCACGCAGTCCTCGAGCGCGATCGCGGCGCAGGTGGGACTTCTGCTCGGCACGGGAGCGACGAAGGCAATCGCAGCGGCCGCGGGCCCGGAGGATATCTTGCCAGACCCCACCGGTACGGCGATGAACGACTACATGACGCCGCTCAGCGTTGCGCAGCTGCTCGCCAGGGCCTATGGCGCGCCAAAGGAGCAGCCGCTCGTCCGCGCGCTGGGGAAGGGCGGGCTCTGGCGCGTCGACGCCCCCGGCACGCAGGCCTTCGTGGGTTACACGAGCGGCCCGAGCGGCACGCCGTACGCCGTTGTGGTGCTGCGCAGCGGCCTTCCCGCGGGCAGCTCCTACGCGCCCGTCATCACGCCGCCGGCGTTTGCGAACTAGGCTCCCTCCTCCCGCGCGAAGAGGCGGCTCAACGCGGACCACTGCGCGCCCGGCGCGAGGGCCTGCATGCCGCTCACCGCGGCAGGGAGGGCCAGATTCGGCGCGTTCACGAGGCAAGTCATCGGTTCGGCGCAGAGAAAGCCGCTGCGCCCGTCGCCGTTCCAGAGCATCCAGGCGCGGTAGGCCCTATCCGTCTGGTACAGAAAGCGCATGCCGGTCCTGCGGTCGAGGACGCTACACTCGTTCGGCCCCTCGCCGGGCGCCGCGTCGAAGAGCGCGTCGACGGGGTGTGCGAAGGGATCGCCGCCCCCCTGCGCGATGGCCTGCGCCATGGCGCCCAAAGGGATCTGCCGGCCGGTCGGGAGCTTGCGCTCGGAGAGTTCCCACTGCGGGCCGAGGTTCATCGCGACGCTGCAGTCGGTCGCGGAGCCTTCGGGCGCGAACGGGATCTTGAGGGCGGTGTGGAAGCCCACGAGCAGCGGCATCGGCCGCTCCCCGTCGTTGCGCACACGCAATTCGTGGCGCAGACCCTCCGGCGTGAGCGTGTGGTGGAGTTCGAGCGTCAGAGGATGCGGAAAGAGGCTGTAGACCTCGTCGCCGTCGCGCAGGCGGCGGCGCAGAACGAGGCGCGCGGACTCGCCTTCGACCTCCCGCGCTGTGACCTCCCACGCGTCCTTCGCGAAGAAGCCGTGCAGGTGGTTTCGCAGTGCGGGCTCGTTGATCGGGAAGCGGTAGGTGTGCCCGCCGAAGGTGAAGCGCCCGTCGGCGATGCGGTTCGGCGGGAAGAGCAGCGGCACGCCGTAGGGGATCGGGTCCTCGCGGTAGCGGGAGAGGTCGTCCCCTTCGTGCGCCAGCGGTTCGCGCAGAAAGCGCAGTCCCGCCAACTCGTCGCGCAGCGCGACGAGATGGCCGCCGATCGAGGGCAGCACGATCGCCTGGTAGCGGCCGGCCTCAAGCGCGATTGCACCAGCCCCTCCGTAGGTGACATCGCGGACAGCGGCTCGCTGCATCTGCTCACTCCTATCTGGGGCGCTTGACCGCGCCGAGAGCGCCCTGCACCCTGCGGCGCAGCTGGACCGTGACGCTCCCGGACGCGGGACCGTGGAAGCGGCCGAGGGGATCGTGCGCGTGGTGGGCCAGCTTCGCCACGTGCACGCGTCCCTGGCGGGCCGTCGCGAGCGCGGCGCAGAGCGCCCCGAGAAGCGGCCCCAGGAGATAGATCCAGAGCACGCCGAGCGTGTGCGAGGGGATCGCGGGGCCGAGGGTGCGCGCCGGATTCATCGAGGTCCCGCTGTAGGGCGCCTCGATCGCGACGAGCACCGCCACGAGCGGCGGGATCAGCGCCGGGGTGAACGCCCGCAGCCGGGGATGCCCGACGAACCACAGGATGCCGCCGACGAGCAGGAACGTCGCGATCGCCTCGCCGAGCACGGCTGCCCACGGACCGGTCGCGGCGGCCGGCACGGTTGCGCCGTAGAGCACGGCGCGTCCGAACGCCCCCCAGAGCGGCGGCAGGGCGAGCGCGGCGAGCACGGCCCCCGCGCCTTGGGCCGCCGTATAGAGCACGGCATCGCGCAGGCGCAGGCTGCCGACGGACCAGAACGCCCACGAGAGCACCGGATCGAGATGGGCTCCGGAGATGCGCCCAGCCGGACTCAGGGCCAAGAGCGCGCCCACGCTGCCGAAGAGGAACCCGGTCAGCAGGCGGCGGAGGAAGGGATCGGGCAGCCAAGCGGCGACCGGCGAGCCCGGACCGAAGTCGAAGATGACGGCGCTGAGGCCGAGGAGGACCAGGAGGAACGTCCCGAGGAACTCGGCGGCGTACGCCCGCCAGTGCCAGGTCGGATCGGCGCTCGCCACGCGGTCACCCCCCTCCAGGCATACCTCGCGCAGGCCGGCGGGCGCACGGGCAAAGAGCCCACTGCCGCGGTGAGCGCGCGACGCGCGGTCAGTGTACCGCGCACGCGCCACTCCCATACCCCCATACCATATTGCCACGATGCGGCACAAAGTAGGCTACGCGTCACATAGATATGGGACGAGCACAGGCCCATCCGTGAGATCCGCCGGAGAGACAAACGACCCACGAAGTTGTGATGCGTGACCCTCCTGCAGGGCTTTCATGCGTTAAACTTCATTTCCGCAAGGAATTGCATGCAGCGACCAGCAATTTTGGGGGACATCCGATCCGTATATTAGGGGCCCGCCTCCCATTGCTTGCGAAACCCGTCACAAGGAGGGGTCCTGTGAGACGCCACCGTTCTCGGTGGTTTCGTTTCCTATTGCCCTTGACGGTTGTCGCAGCGGGCCTGCTCACCGCCGGCTGCGGTCAGCATTACGTCGTACTCGACCCCGCCGGCCCGGTCGCCCGCAGCGAACTGCACCTGATCGAGACGGCCTCCGTCGCGATGGGCATCGTCATCCTGTTCGTCCTGGTCCTCTTCGCCGTCACCCTCTACCGCTTCCGTGAGAAGCCCGGTAGCCGGGCGCCGTATCTCCCGCTCTGGCACAGCAGCCGCCTGCTCGAGTTCGTGCTGTTCGCCGTTCCCGTCCTGATCGTGATCATCCTCGCCGTGCCGACCGTGCAGCAGACCTTCGCCCTCGACCGCCTGCCGCCCGCGAAGCACCCGCTCGTGATCGACGTGACGTCGCTCGATTACAAGTGGCTCTTCCAGTATCCGCAGCAGGGCGTCGCGACGGTGAACTACATCGACGTGCCCGTCGGGGTGCCCGTGCTCTTCGAGCTGACCGCGAACTCGCCGATGAACACGTTCTGGGTGCCGCAGCTCGGCGGCATGGAATACACGATGCCGGGCAGGGTGCTGCCGCTCTACCTGCAGGCCGGGAAGGCCGGCGTCTACCGCGGCAACAGCGCGAACTTCTCCGGCCGGGGGTTCGCCCACATGGTCTTCCATGTGCACGCGGTGCCTGAGGCGTCCTTCGTCCACTGGCTGCAAACGGTCCGCCAGGGGTCGCCGGCGATGACCATGCAGGACTACCGGCACCTGATCGCCGTCGGCACAGCGCCGGAGCAGAGCTTCTCCTCCTACCCGGCGGACACGTTCCCCACGGCGACGCACGGCTTCACGCTGCAAGGCGGCATGTACATGGAGCCCAACTGATCCCACGGAGTGAAAGTCCGGCTCCCAAAGGCGGGTAAGTCATGTCTCACCTCTTGGCCCAGCTCTTCCCTCCCTCGGTCCTGCGGCCGATGGAGCTAGGCGCCGACGCGTCCATCCTGCTGGGCGGCCTTGGGATCGTGCTCCTGCTCACGCGCCTTCGCAGGTGGGGCTGGCTCTGGCGGGAGTGGATCACCACCGTCGACCACAAGAAGATCGGCATCATGTACCTGATCTTCGCCATGGTCGGCCTCTTCCGCGGCGGACTCGACGCCGTGATGCTGCGCACGCAGCTCGCCATTCCGAACAACACCTTCCTCGGCCCGGAGCACTACAACGAGATCTTCACGACCCACGGCACGATCATGGTCTTCTTCATGGCGATGCCGTTCATCTTCGCCCTCTTCAACATCGCGGTTCCCCTGATGATCGGGGCGCGCGACGTCGCCTTCCCGAAGCTCAACGCGATCAGCTTCTGGCTCTTCGCCTTCGCGTTCGTCCTCTTCAACATGTCCTTCGTCGTCGGCGGCTCGCCGAACGCGGGCTGGACGGCGTACGCGCCGCTCACGGAGCTGCGCTTCAACCCGGGGGTCGGGGAGAACTACTACCTGATCGCGCTGCAGATCTCCGGCATCGGCACGATTGCGACGGGGGTCAACTTCCTCGTCACGATCCTGCGCATGCGCGCGAAGGGCATGACCCTGATGAAGATGCCGCTCTTCGTCTGGTCGGTGCTGATCACCTCGTCCTTGGTCATCTTCGCCTTCCCGGCGCTGACCGTCGCCCTCGCGCTGACCATGCTGGACCGCCTGTTCGGGACGTCCTTCTTCACGATCGCCCACGGCGGCATGCCGATGATGTACGTGAACCTCTTCTGGATCTGGGGCCATCCGGAGGTCTACATCCTGGCCCTACCGGCCTTCGGCATCTTCTCCGAGGTCGTCGCGACCTTCTCGCGCAAGCGCCTCTTCGGCTACCCGGCGATGGTCGGCTCCCTCATCGCGATCAGCCTTCTGAGCTACGGGGTCTGGGTGCACCACTTCTTCACGATGGGCGCGGGCGCGGCCGTCAACGCGTTCTTCGGCGTCTCGACGATGCTGATCGCGATCCCGACCGGCGTGAAGATCTTCAACTGGATCTTCACCATGTGGGGCGGGCGCATCCGGATGACGGTCGCGATGCTCTGGCAGCTCGCGTTCATCCCGACCTTCGTGATCGGCGGCGCGACGGGCGTGATGCTCGCCGTCGTGCCGGGCGACTACCAGTTCCACAACAGCTACTTCCTCGTCGCCCACTTCCACAACGTGCTGATCGGCGGCGTCGTGTTCGGGCTCTTCTCCGGCCTCTACTACTGGTGGCCGAAGATGTTCGGCTACCTCCTGAGCGAGCGCCAGGGCAAGTGGGCGTTCTGGTTCTTCCTGATCGGGTTCTGGGTCACGTTCTTCCCGCAGTACCTCCTGGGCCTCAAGGGCATGACGCGGCGCATCTACATCTACCCGCACGGACTCGGCTGGAGCCCTCTGAATCTCATCTCGACCCTCGGGGCCTACGCCATGGGCATCGGCTTCGTGATCCTCGTCTACAGCGTGGTGTACAGCTGGCGCCACCGCGAACCCGACCTGACCGGCGATCCCTGGGACGGGCGCACGCTCGAGTGGTCCCTGCCCTCGCCCGCGCCGGAGTACAACTTCGCGGTGCTGCCGGAAGTCACGGAGCGCGACGCCTGGTGGGAGATGAAACAGGAGGGAAGGAGCGGCAAGGTGCGCGCCGAGGACATCGGGGCAATCCGCATGCCGCGCAATACGCCAGTTCCCTTCCTGCTTGGGATGAGCTTCTTCGTGGCCGGCATCGGCGCCGTCTTCTCCTGGTGGCCGATCGCCATCGCCGGCATGCTCTTTGTGATCGCGCTCTTGGTCTCCGGCTGGTTCGAAGAGCATGACCACCACGACATCCCCGCGGAGGAGATCCGCCGCACCGAAGCGGCGCTGGGGAGGCTGGAAGGATGACGGTGCAGGCGCATCCCGCACAACAAACGCAGATGCCGCTCGAGTTCCGAGACAGCCACGAGACGCTCGGCATCCTCGGCTTCTGGCTGTTCCTGGCCTCTGACGTCGTCCTCTTCGCCTGCCTCTTCGCGGTCTACGCCGTCTTCCATGGACGCGTCGCCGCAGGCCCGACCCCGCTGCAGATCTTCCACCTGGGCCCCGTGCTGACGGAGACCGTCCTGCTCCTGACGAGCAGCTTCACGTGCGGCATCGGGATCTTCATGATGCGCCGCGGCCGCACGAAGGCGCTGATGGCCTGGCTCGCCCTGACGATGCTGCTCGGGCTCGCCTTCGTCGGGATGGAGATCACCGAGTTCACCACCGACGTTGCAACGTTCGGCACATGGCACCAGAGCGCGTTCCTCTCGTCCTTCTTCACGCTCGTCGGGACGCACGGCGGGCACGTCTCGTTCGGCATCCTCTGGGCCGCCGCCCTGCTCGTCAGGCTCTGGCGCCAGGGGATCACCCAGGCGACGGCGCGCCGAGTCTACACGTTCAGCCTCTACTGGCACTTCCTCGACATCATCTGGATCTTCCTCTTCACGGTCGTCTACCTGTCCGGGAAGATCACCTGACCCTGCGGAAGGTGGGATCGAAGATGTCGACTCCCCATTCTCCCGCCGCCCACGGCGGGGAAGAGATCGAGATCGCGCTGCTCGCTCCGAAGTTCGAAGAGCACGCCTTCCCCTGGCGGCAGATCTTCGGCTACGCGGCCTCGCTGGTCCTGACCCTGGGGGCGCTGCTCCTCGTGGAGCGGCACGTGCTGGCGCCGACCGCGCTGCTCGTCGTGATCCTGGCGCTGGCCGCCATCCAGGCGGGGCTGCAGCTCGGGCTCTTCATGCACCTGCGCGAGAGTGCGGGTGCGACGTGGCACGTCGTGACGCTCGCGATTGGGATCGGCGTCGCGATCGGGATCGTGATCTTCTCGATCTGGATCATGACCTTCAAGTCCGGGGTGTCCTGAGGTGTCCTGATCCCAGGGGCGGGCGGGAGGAATCGTCCCGCAAAGCGCGAAGCCTCCGCGCCAAGGAATGGCAGCGGAAGGGTCTCGCGTGTGCGTACTGGGCGAGCGATCCTCGGCCTCATGCTCCTTGGACTCGTGCTTGCGGGCTGCGGGCAAAAGCCCGCTGCGGCCTTGCCGAAGCGCCCTCCCGTGCGGCGCAAGGCGGCGTCCGTCGACTGGCCCCTCTTCGGCCAGAGCGCCTGGGCGGACCGCCTGGCTCCCTTGCCGCAGTTCACGCCGCAGGCCGCAACCGGCCTGCAGCTTCTCTTCACGCGGGTTCTCGGCAGCACGGGCGCGTCGAACGAGTCCTACCCCCTCGAGCAGGGCGGAACGCTCTACGTGACCGGTCCGGGCGACCTAGTCGAGGCCGTCTCGGCCACAACCGGCAGGCTGCGCTGGTCCTACACTCCCACGTCGATGCACCAGCCGTACTGGGCGCCGGTCGCAACGCGCGGGGTGGCCCTCGGCGACGGCACGGTCTTCCTCGTGACCGCGGACGACCGGCTGATCGCCCTCAGCGCGCAGACGGGCGCGGTACGCTACGAGACGGCGGTCGCCAGCCCCGCGCAGGGCTACTTCGAGACGATGGACCCCACCTTCGCCCAGGGGGAGGTCGTCGTCGGAAGCTCCGGCGGGGACGAGGGGATCCGGGGCTTCGTCGCGGGCTACGACGCCGCGACGGGCAAGCGCCTTTGGCAGTTCTACACCGTACCTGCTCCCGGGACGTCCTGGGTGCCTACCCAGGGCCACCATGGCGGGGGGGCGGTCTGGACGACCCCGACCTTCGACCCGTCGTCGGGACTCCTCTACGTGCCGGTCGGGAACCCTTCGCCGGACTACTTCGGACAGATCCGGCCAGGTCCCGATCCCTACACGGACAGTGTCGTCGCGCTGCGCGCGCAGAGCGGCGCCCTCGTCTGGTACCGTCAGGAGGTCGCGCATGACCTCTGGGACTACGACGCCGCATCGCCGCCCTTGCTCTTCCGCCTGGGAGGAGCGGTCGACGTCGCGGCGGCCGGCAAGGACGGGTACTTCTACGCCTGGAACGCGGCGACGGGGAAGGCGCTCTTCGCCCCCGTACCGTTCGTGAAGGAGGACCATTCCCCACCGACCCCGCAGGGCACGGTAGAGTGGCCAGGACCGAACGGCGGCGCGAACTACGGCCCCTCCGCGTACGACGCGGCGCTCGGACTCGCGTTCGTCGCGGGGATCAACGGAGGGATGGTGGTGCGCTCGGAGACGACCGGGCTGCCGGCGCAGCCGCTCGACTTCGGCACGAGTGCCGTCGACGTGCCGGGCGGGCACTGGACGGGAACGATCACAGCGATCGACGTGCGCACGGGCACGGTGCGCTGGCAGGACAAGACGGCGTCGCCGCCGATCGGAGGGGTCACCGCCACGAGCGGCGGTGTGCTCCTCTACGGGCAGGAGGACGGCACCCTGACCGCCGTTTCCGCCAAGACAGGGGTGCCGGTCTGGCAAACCCAGATCGGCACCCCGATCGCGGCGGCCCCGATCGTCTACGAACGGCGCGGCCAGATCTACGTCGCGATCGTCACGGGTGGTGCGGCGTCCATGCAGAGCCGCTTCCCGTCAAAGACCGCCCCGGAGCTGCTCGTCTACCGCCTGGATGCGGCAGCGGCCGCTCCCTGAACCTGGGCTAGGCCTGCCGGTCTTCCTCGCGGTCGTCGCGGTACGCCTCGTAGGCCTTCTGATACTCCATGACGCGCGCAACCTCCGCGAGGAACGACTCCTCGTACCCGGCGCGGCGCAGGAGGTGGAAGCCCATCTCCATGCCGGCGGAGATGCCGCCGCCGGTGATCATGCGGCCGGCGTCGACGATGCGCGCACGGCGCACCTTGGCGGCCGGGGCGATCTTCGCGAGCCGGTCGATCGGCACCATGCCGCGGCCGCTCGCCTCCTGCGCGTCCGGCTCCTTGCGGTTCGTCGCGGGCAGTCCGTCGAGGAGACCCATCGCGCCGTAGATCCAGGATCCGGTGCAGACGCTGGTCAGGAGCGTCTCCTCGGGCAGCGAGCGGATGTACTCGTGCAGGCGCCGGTTGTGCAGCTCCTGCCGCGTCCCGAAGCCCCCGGGGATCAAGAAGGCGTCCATCGCCGGGCGGTCCGAAAAGGAGTAGTTGGGCAGCACCGTGAAGCCCGCCTGCGCCTGCACCGGGCGCAGGGCGTCCGCGATCAGGAACGCGTCCAGCTCCGGGTCGTAACGGCGCGCGACGGAAAAGACGCCGTACGGCGCGGCGAAGTCCACGATCTCGGCGTCCTTGAAGACGTAGATGCCCAGACGGAAGCCTGCCAAAGAGATCCCCTCCCCCTCTGGAGAACGATCGTTCTCATGCTACCATCATAGAGAACGATCGTTCCCCGGAGCAAGGGGGGGTTCTTGATGGCGGACGCAGATGTGCTGGATGCGGCGGCCCGCCTCTTCTACCAGGAGGGCATCCGCAATGTGGGGATGGACCGCGTGCGCGATGCGACCGGCGTATCCCTCAAGCGCCTCTACCGCGAGTTCGGCTCGAAGGAGGGCCTCGTCGCCGCCTACCTGCGGCGCCGCGACGAGCGCTGGACCCAGTGGCTTCTCGGGCGCATCGCACAGGAGAAGACGCCCCGGACGCGGCTGCTTGCGATCTTCGACGCCTTGGACGAGTGGTTCCACGCGCCGGACTTCGCCGGCTGCGCCTTCATCCGCGCCTACGCCGAGGCGGAGGACGGGTCGGAGGCGAAGGCGCTCGCACGCCAGCACAAGGAGCGCCTCGCGGAGATCGTGCGCCGCGAGGCCTTGGCGCTGGATCCGGTGCGGGGCGAGGAGCTTGCGCTGGAGCTTCTCCTGCTGATCGAGGGGGCGATGGTGCGGGCGCACGTCGGCGGAGAGCCGCAGTCCGCCCGCATCGCGCGGACCGCCGCGGCTCGGTTGATCGGCTGACCCCTAGCGCCCCTGCACCGCGCTCTTGGGGATCGTGACGCCGAACGCCACGCTGAGGGTGCGGGTCGAAAGGAGCAGCTGCGGGTGGCTGCGCAGTGCAGAATCGGGGTAGACCGCGACAACCTGCAGGTCCTTGGGCGGCCATGCGGTGATCGAGGTCGGCATCGTGAAGCCGACCGGCTGCAGAAAGATCGTGCGATTGGGATACTGCGGGCTCGGCCACTGGATGGCGAAGAGCGCGCCCTGCGCCGTCTCGACGGTCTGCGGCGACGCGCTGAGCCCGAGGTTCGCGCTGGCCGGCG
>JAJYTV010000030.1:10721-11244 GCA_021792885.1 Bacillota bacterium | reverse complement strand
GCATCCCGCGTCTCGATGCGAACCGCCTGCTGCACCTCGAACTCGGGAAGCAGTTCGTCGCTGACCCAGACGCTCTGCAGCCCGTAGCGCTGCATGGCGTCGATCAGTTCCCCGGTGATGGGTGCGCCCTTGCGCACAAGAGGCTGCGAAGGGCGCGGTCCGGGGATCTCCTGGGCCGCGTACGTGCCGACGATCGCCAGCGACACGGAAACCCTTCGCATCGTGTCCCTTCTAACGTCGCACCAATTTCCATGGATTTTTCTGTGTTCTTGTCCAGTACTTTATCGCATGGCTACCGCATGTCAATTGGTGTCGATCCGTCCGGCTGCACGAGCACGGCCGGCCACTCGTCGAGCACGTCGGCGATCTGCAGGTCGCCCTGGCGCAGGTCCAGCTCTTCCCGCGCCACCGGCATGTCCTGGTCGTCCGCGACCACTGTCACGACAGGTTGCAGCGGGGCGTCCAGGTTCAGACGCGTGACCATGCCGAGCAGGCCGTTCGTAAGGCGCACGATCTCCCCTTC
>JAJYTV010000030.1:0-10711 GCA_021792885.1 Bacillota bacterium | reverse complement strand
GCGCCACATGGCGCAGCGCGATCTGCACCGAGGTAGCGTCCAGCCGGACGCCGGCGTCGTTCATCATGATGCGCAGCACCTGCGACGGCCGGTGGTTCTCGCGGTAGTTGCGCTGCGCGCGCACCGCGTCCAGCACGTCGGCGACCGCGGTGATCTTCGAGAAGATGTAGATGTCGTCGCCCCGCAGGCCCTGCGGATAGCCGGACCCATCCAGCCGCTCATGGTGCTGCAGAACGACGATCGAAGAAGTCGGCATGATGTTCTGAAAGCCCTCGTGCACGAGGTCCCAGCCGTTGCGGGCATGGGTCTTGACGACTTCGAACTCCTCCGCGGTCAGCCGTCCGGGCTTCTGGAGGATCTCCAGCGGCACCGTGATCTTGCCGACGTCGTGGAGGATCGCGCCGGTGCCGAGCCGGATCAACTGGTCCTCGGTCATCAACATGTGCTTGCCGATCACGACCGACATGGTCGCGACCTGCACGGAATGCTCATAGGTATAGTTGTCCCATGCGCGCACGCGGCCGACGTTGGCGACGACGTCCTCGTTCGCCACCACGTCGTCGACGAGCTGGCGCACGGCCTCCATGAGGCCGGAGGCGACCGTCTCCTTCGCCTGGCGGCTCTGCTCCCGCGTCGCGGCATGGTGGAAGAGGTCCGCGACCGACTTGCGTACGAGCTCCCTGGTCTCGTGCCGGATGGCCTCCTCCGGTTCGAAGTCCGGGAAGAGCTCGTCCGCGATCCAGATCGCCTGCACGCCGCGTCGCAGCAGCGCGTCCACCATCGAAGCGACGATGGTGGCGCCCTTGTGCACGAGCGGGTATTTCCCGCTCTGCGCATAGACCGACTTGGCGGCCTTCTTGCCGATAATCTCCCGAGAAACCGGAACTTTGCGCAAATGCGTTCCTCCAAGGTGGGCTCTCCACCCATCATACCGGTGGGTGGCATTCCGTCAACATGAGTGCACCAAGGCCCGCCGGGCTACGGCGGGCCTTGCGGGTCAGGCGTGCTGTGTGAAGAGCTTCTGCGCTTCTTCGAGTGTGATGTCCGCGTGCGGCAGGACGAGGTCGGACTCGCGCAGCACGTCGTCGGCGACGGGTCTGCCCTCGCTGCGCACCACGCTTATCAGCGCGTCGCGCCGTCTCGCGAAGGCCTGCGGATCGCCCTCCGCCACTGCCTCCATCAGGTCGTCGTCGAGCCTTCGCAGGCGTCCCAGCGCCTCGGCAGGCAGCTCGTACTGCCCCTCGTGGAGGATGCGCACGATCACTGCGCGCCGCCCCCGATCTTGGCCTTCAGCGCCGCGAGGTCCGCGTCGACCTGCGATGCCTGCTGCGTCTTCTGCAGTTCGCGCTCGATCGGGTCCTGGCCCGGCGTCAGGGCATCCTGCAAGACCCCCTTGTCGGTCAGTTCGTCGATCGCCTGGGCGCGCGAACGCATGCGGTCCGTCTTGTCCTGGGCGCGCTGCACGGCAAGTCCGACGTCCGCCATCTCCTCGGAGATGCCCGTCGTCGCCTCGCCCATCTTCACCTGGGCCTGCGCGGTGGTGTACTGCGCCTTGAGGACTTCCTTCTGCGCGCGGAAGGCAGCGATCTTGGTCTCGAGACGGCGCGCCGTCTCGGCCATCTTGTCCTCCTGCTGCTGCAGGTCGGCGATCTGGCCGTCGAGGCCCTGCATCTGAGACGCGACGGCCGCCTTGCGCTCCAGCGCTGCGCGCGCCAGATCCTCCCGGCCCGCCTGCAGGGCGGCCTCCGCCTCACCCTGGTATTTTTGCGCGTCGCTCTCGAGCCGCACCTTCTGCAGCTCGATCTGCTTGCGCGAGGTGACAGCGTCGGCGAGGCTGCGCTTCACCTTCTGCAGCAGTTCCATCTGCCGTTCGTACGAGTAGTCGAGCGTCTGCCGCGGATCCTCCACCGAATCCAGCGCCGAATTGACCTTCGACTTGAAGATCGTCGACATGCGAGACATCAGCCCCATGCTTATCCCTCCTCAGCGGCCGCGTGGCCATGCAACCGTATGATACCACCGTTGTCACGCCTCGGCATGGTCGCACGCGGGAACACTGGCGCCGAGGAGGTGGCACGGGTGTTCCTGTTGCTGCGCGGCGCGGAAGTCTACGCGCCCGAGCCGCTCGGCCGCCAAGACGTCCTGATCGCCGAAGGGCAGATCGCGCGGATCGCGCCGCACATCGCGCTCTCGCGCAGAGCCTTGCCTGACCTGCAGGTGCGCAGCCTCTCCGGCATGGCGCTCACGCCGGGGTTCATCGACGCCCATGTGCACATCGCGGGGGGCGGCGGCGAGGGCGGGTTCCAGCACCGCACGCCGCCCGTGCACCTTTCCGCACTCGCGCCCCACGGCACGACGCGCGTCGTCGGCCTGCTCGGCACCGACGGCGTCACGCGATCGGTGGCCGAGCTGCTCGCGGAGGCGCGCCGAATTACGGCGCTCGGCCTCTCGGCGTCGATGCTCACCGGCGCCTACCAGCTGCCGACCCGCACGCTGACGGGCACGGTGCGTTCCGACCTCGTCTTCATCCCCGAAGTGCTGGGCGCGGGCGAGATCGCGATCGCCGACGACCGCGGCAGCCATCCGAGCGGCAGGGACCTCCTGGAGATCGCATCGGAGGTGCGGGTCGGCGCCCTTCTCGCCGGCAAGAAGGGGCTCTTGCACATCCACGTCGGCGACGGAATCCGGCGGCTTGCGGCGCTGTCCGCGGTGCTGCGACGCAGCGCGCTCCCGAACGACCTCTTCTCGGCAACACACCTCAACCGAAACCCGGACCTGCTCGCCGACGCGCCAGACCTCTCGCGCCGCGGCGCCTACGCCGACGTCACCGCCGGGATCTTTCCCGCGCCGGGGGACGAGAAGCCGGTCGACCCGGCAGTTGCGCTCGCCCACCTGCTGCGCGAAGGGGATCCGGCCCACGTCACGATGAGTTCGGACGGAAACGGGTCCTCTCCCGTGTTCGACGGCAAGGGGCGCCTCGCCGGCATCGGCATCGGCGCCCCGGGGAGACTGCACTGGGCCCTGCGGCGCGCCGTATTGGAGGAAGGCGTGCCGCTGCAGCGCGCGCTGCCTGTCGTAACGTCCAACGTCGCAGCAGCGCTGGGCCTCGAGAATGCGGGCCGAATCGCGGTCGGCTGCTCTGCAGACCTCCTGGTGCTCGACGACCGGCTCGAGGTCACCCAGGCCTACGCGCGCGGGCGCCTTGCCGCGGAGCACGGTCAGCTCCGGTTGCCTGACCCCTTCACCAGCGCAGATGCCAAGGGCAGGAAGCGGGTCGAAAGCGTCGCGAACAAGTCGCCGTCGGCGACATAGGGGAGAAGGACATCCGCCTCGCCCGCCTCCCCGCGCGTGCCGTTGCGCACCCGGTACCGCGCGGGCGGGCCCGCGAGCGCACTCGCGAAACTCCCCTGCACCTGCAAAAGATCCCCGCCGAAGCTCGAGGCGACCTCCGCGAGCCGCGGGTCGCCGAGCGGCGGCAGATCCACGAGCAGGAAGTCCGGCTGCGCCCAGAGGACGTCCTCGCGGAAGCGCTCCAGGACGCGGACAAGCTCCTTCCCTTGCCACGGGAGCCGGCCGGGCTGCGGCCAGAACGCGTCGACGCCCTGCAGGCGCACGCCGTCCGCGACGTACGGCAGCACGAGTCCGCCGACGACGAGCGGGAACGCAAGACAGTCGTAGATGCGCCGCAGGGCGGGCGAGGAGAGGTCGGCGTCCAACAGCGCGACGGAGGCGCCCGACTCTCGCAGCGCCCTTGCAAGGCCGCGCAGTACGGTCGTGCGACCGGTACCGGCCGCACCGTAGACGCCAAGGATCCGCGCCGCGCCGCGTCCGCCAGTCCCTGCGCGCAGCGCCTCCTCGAGGCGCTTTGGGTCCTTGAGCGCCGCGACCTGTGGCCGCGAGCCCCGCGCGCGCGCTGCCGCGGCGAGCCACTGCGCGTGCAGCGGACTCTCAGGATCCGGCAATTCCACCAGGTCCCCGCTCGTGAGGCCGAGTTTGTCCGGCGGCGCGCCGAATGCCGGGTGCGTCGGCCACTGCGGCATCGATGACCCTCCCCTGCCCTGCTGGCTTCCTTGCAAACGGTACCACGGGCGAAGGCCCGGCGCACGTCACGCCGGGCCTTCGCGTTGGTCCATATGGCCCATGCTTAACTTCCTCCATTTGTACAGTGCTGGTGACCCTTTCACTTGGCAATCCGGCACTTTTTCGGTATCCTTGCGAGGAACAAATGGCGCCATTTGGCCATGGCCATATGGACCGGCGGCACGGAGCCTCGTTGAGGCTCCGCGTGAGCGTCCCGGCTGGCACCCTGCAGATGACGCCACCTGAAGAGAAGATCGGAGGGCGGGGATCTTTGAAGCAGCGCGGTTTTCGGGTTTCATTCCCTCTCCTCGCGGTCGGCGCGGCGGTACTCCTCAGCGGCTGCGGTGCAACCAAGCAGTCCGCTCTGGCGCCAGTCGGCCCCGTGGCCCGCGCGCAGCTCGGCATGTTCTGGGAATCTCTCGCGATCATGACCGGAATCTTTGTCATCGTGGCCGCTGTCTTCCTTTATTCCCTGATCCGCTTCAGGGCCCGCAAGGGCGACGCGACGCTTCCGAAGCAGGTGCACGGCAACACGACGCTGGAGATCGCATGGACGATCATCCCGATCATCCTGCTGGTCTTCCTCGCGATTCCGACCGTCCACTACGCCTACGCGTTTGGCGACACGCCGCCGAACGCGATGAAGGTCGATGTGGTCGGCCACCAGTTCTGGTGGGAGTTCGACTATCCCGGCAGCCAGGTCACGACGGCCAACGTGGTGCACATCCCCGTGAACACGAAGGTTGACTTCGTGCTGACGTCCGCCGACGTGATCCACTCCTTCTGGGTGCCGAGGCTCGGCGGCAAGACCGACCTGATCCCGGGCCGCGTGAACCACCTGTGGCTCGAATCGAACCAGACGGGCACGTTCTACGGCCAGTGCGCGCAGCTGTGCGGAGCCGGCCACGCGTACATGAAGTTCTCCGTCGTCGTCCAGACCCAGGCCGCCTACGCGGCGTGGGTCCAGTCGATGCAGCACCCCAAGGTGAGTGTCACGACTCCTGCCCAGGAAGCCGGCATGCAGCTCTTCTCGCAAGATTGCGCCACCTGCCACACGATCGGCGGCACGACCTTCAACGGCAAGATCGGACCGAACCTGACCGCACTCATGACCCGGCCGACGATCGCCGCCGGCACGCTGACGAACACGCCGGCGAACCTCGCGAAGTGGCTCCACGACCCGCCCGGCGTCAAGCCCGGCGCGCTGATGCCGAACCTGCACCTCTCCCAGACGCAGATCCAATCGCTCGTAGCCTTCCTGGAAACCCTCAAGTAGGCGCGAGGAGGAGGAACGTATGGCGGCAATCTCCGAGCGGCTCGCGGGCGTGCACCACGAGAGCCGCACCTACACCGGCATCTGGTCGTGGCTCGCGACCGTCGACCACAAGCGGATCGGCATCATGTACATCCTGAGTGCCCTCTTCTTCATGGCCTTCGGTGGGTTCGAGGCGCTCGTCGTCCGCGTGCAGCTGTGGCAGCCGAACAACCACGTCGTCTCGGCGGAGACGTTCAACCAGCTGTTCACGATGCACGGCGTCACGATGATCTTCCTCGTGGCGATGCCGATCCTGATCGGCTTCATCAACGCGATCGTGCCGTTGCAGATCGGCGCGCGCGACGTCGCCTTCCCGCGCATGAACGCCCTCTCGCTCTGGCTGTTCGTGTTCGGCGGACTGTTCCTCTACTCGAGCTTCTTCTTCGGTTCGATGCCGGACGCCGGCTGGTTCAACTACGTCCCCCTCTCCGGTGCGAAGTTCAGCCCCGGCGTCGGGATCGACTTCTACGACATCGGCCTGCAGATCAGCGGCATCGGTACCCTGATGACCGCCATCAACTTCCTCGTCACCATCCTCAACATGCGCGCGCCGGGCATGCGGCTTCTGCGCATGCCGCTCTTCACCTGGTCGGCGATGATCACCATGCTGCTCGTCCTGTTCGCCTTCCCGCCGATCACCGTGAACCTGATCCTACAGATGTTCGACCGCTTGTTCGGCGCGAACTTCTTCAACATCGCAGGCGGCGGCAACGCCCTCTTGTGGCAGAACCTCTTCTGGATCTTCGGCCACCCGGAGGTGTACATCGTCATCCTGCCGGCCTTCGGCATCATCTCCGAGATCGTGCCGGTCTTCGCGAAGAAGCCGCTGTTCGGGTACGAGTCGATGGCGATGGCGCTCTCGGTGATCGCGTTCCTCTCCTTCATGGTCTGGACGCACCACATGTTCGCCGACGGCCTCGGCCCGGTCGTGAACTCGATCTTCGCCATCACGTCGATGCTGATCGCGGTGCCGACAGGCATCAAGATCTTCAACTGGCTCGCGACGCTCTGGGGCGGCAAGATTCACTTCAAGACAGCGATGATGTACGCCCTGAGCTTCATCCCCCTGTTCGTGATCGGCGGCGTCAGCGGCGTCATGCTCGCGATGGCGCCCGCGGACCTGCAGTACAACGACAGCTACTTCGTCGTTGCGCACTTCCACTACGTGCTGTTCGGCGGCACCCTGATGGGGGCGCTCGCCGGACTCTACTACTGGTTCCCGAAGATCTGGGGCCGCCAGCTCAACGAGACCCTGGGCAAGATCAACTTCTGGCTCGTGTTCATCGGGTTCAACGTCACGTTCTTCCCGATGCACATCGTCGGGCTCGAGGGAATGCCGCGCCGCATCGCGACGTACTCCGCGGGCTACGGCTGGACGATCTGGAACCAGATCTCGACGATCGGGGCGTTCATCCTCCTCGTCGGCATGCTGTTCCTCCTCTACAACCTGATCATCACCTTCGCGCGCAAGCCGGACGCACCGGCGGACCCGTGGGACGGCCGTTCACTCGAATGGGCCACCTCCTCCCCGGCACCGGAGTACAACTTCGCGCAGACCCCGCTCGTCCGCGGGCGCGATCCCTTCTGGCTCGAGAAGCGCGAAGGCAGCGGCCAGATGCAGCCGGCCGAACCGGCGGGCCCGATCCACATGCCGTCGCCTTCGCTGGCGCCGATCGGCATCGCCTTCACCCTCGTCCTCGCGGGCTACGGCGCCGTCCTGCACTCGGCGATCATCGGAGGCTTCTTCCTCCTCGCGACGTTCTGGCAGATCGGCCGCGCGCTCGTCGCCGAGGACCACGGCTTCCACGTCACGCCGCACATGGGAGGTGAGGCGCAGTGAGCACGACCGACGTCGTCGCGCAGCAGGCCCACGCCACCCAGGCGGAGATCGGGCTGCCGAAGGACAACCGGATCCTCGGCCTGTGGATCTTCCTCGCCGGGGAGTGCGCCTTCTTCGCCTCGCTGATCGGCACCTACCTCGGCCTGCACGGGTCGACTCTGCACGGGCCGACCTCCCAGAGCATCTTCGACCTGCCGCTCACCACGGTCGCCACGCTGATCCTGCTCACAAGCAGCCTCACGGTCGTGCTCGGCGTCCAGGCGATGCAGCGCAGGGACGTGCGCGGCATGCAGATCTGGCTCTGGGTCACGGCGCTCCTCGGGCTCTTCTTCCTCGAGTTCCAGGGCTACGAGTTCTTCACGTTCTACAACAAGGGGCTCACGCTCCACTCGAGCGCCTTCGGCTCGGCGTTCTTCACCCTCACCGGCTTCCACGGACTGCACGTGCTGTTCGGCGTCTTCTGGATCCTGCTTCTGCTCTTCCAGTCGCTGAAGCACGGCATCAACGAGGAGCGCACCTCGAAGGTGTTCATCGCGAGCCTCTACTGGCACTTCGTCGACGTCGTCTGGGTCGTCATCTTCACCCTCGTGTACCTTGGCGGGAAGGTGGGTTAACATGAGCACACACGCACCGACAGAGGTTCAAGAGCAGCAGGCCGTCCCCTCGCACACCGCCCTGTACGTGGGCATCGGGGTCACGATGCTGGTCCTGACGCTCGCCGCCGTGTTCCTCGTCGACATCCACGTCGCGACCGCGATCCTGCTGCCGGTCATCGGCGTCATGGCGATCATCCAGGTCGCCATGCAGGCGTTTCTCTTCATGCACCTGCGCGGCAGCCGACGCGCCTACACCGCCTTCTTCCTCAGCGGCGCGTCCATCGCGATCCTCTTCGCGACCGCGCTGATGATCCTGATCCAGCAATGGGCATAGAGGGCGCCAACTGATGCGGGGGCGGCCTGTGCCGCCCCCGCCCTCTGCGGAAAGGAAGGAAGGATGGCCGTGCCCGCACCACTCGCTCGGATGGGCTTCGCGGCCCTCTGGCACCCGGAGCTGATCGCCGCGTCGCTCGTGATCGCGGCACTCTACCTGTGGGCAGCGCGAGGCGTCGCACGCCGCGGCTACACGCCGACGACGACGGCGCAGCGGGTCTACTTCCTCTTGGGCATCGCGCTTTTGTACCTCGCGGTGGGCTCGCCGCTCGACGCTCTCTCCGACAACTTCCTCTTCAGCGCCCACATGCTCGAGCACATCCTGATCGGCATGGCCGTGCCACCGCTTCTGCTGCTCGGTCTGCCGGACGGCTTCTGGCGGGTCCTCTTCCGCCAGGGCGCCATCCGGCGCACGGTGGGCTTCTTGACCCGCCCGATCCTCGCACTCTTCCTCTTCAACATCGCCTTCTCCGTCTACCACTTCCCCTACCTGTACGACCTCGGCCTGTACAACGGCGCGTGGCATTTCTTCGAGCACGCGGTGCTCTTCGTGACCGGCCTCATCATGTGGTGGCCGATCATCGCACCGTCGCAGGAACTGCCGCGGATCTCGGCGCCCGCCAAGATGGTCTACCTCTTCGTCGACGCCATCCTGATGACGCCGGTCTTCGCCGTGGTGCTCTTCGCCCCGAAGCCGCTCTACTCGTTCTACCTGAATGTGCCGCGCCTGTTCGGGCTTTCGCCCCTCGCAGACCAGCAGCTCGGTGCAGTAATCATGAAACTTGGGGTTCTCGTTACCTACGGCACTGCGGCAGGCGTGATATTCTTCGACTGGATCCACAAGGAGGCGCTGCGCGAGCGCGAGAGCATGCTCGCCGTGTACTCCTCGGACTCGCCCGAGCCCGTGCGCGTCGTGCGCCAGGGCGACTCCGGCAAGCGCGATCCGATTCTCGAACGGGAGTTGTCCTGAATGGCCAATCCGCTGCCGATCGAAGTGAAGGCGTCCCCGCACGCCGGAGCAGCCAGTCTCGGCGACTACGTGCAGCTCACGAAGCCCCGGATCGTTCTGCTGCTCGTCATCACCGCCTACTGCGCGATGGTCGTCGCCGCGCACGGCCTGCCGCCCTTCTTCCTCTCGCTCTACACGCTCGTGGGACTCGCCCTCTCGGCCGGCGGCGCGCACGCCGTGAACATGTGGTACGACCGCGACATCGACGTGCTGATGGCCCGCACGAACGACCGGCCGGTGCCGCAGGGCAAGATCCCCGCCGCGCGCTCGCTCGCGATCGGCATCGGCCTGATGGCCGCGTCGCTCGTGCTGCTGCTGCTCACCGTCAATGTCCTGACGGCGCTGCTCGCCCTCGGCGGTTTCCTCTACTACGTGCTCGTCTACACGATGTGGCTGAAGCGCTCGACGCCGCAGAACATCGTGATCGGCGGGGGCGCGGGCGCCTTCCCGCCGCTGATCGGCTGGGCGGCCGTCACCGGCCAGGTCGGCCTTGCGGCGGTGCTGATGTTCCTGATCATCTTCCTGTGGACCCCGCCCCACTTCTGGGCGCTCGCGCTCTACCGTCAGGACGACTACCGCCGGGCCGGCGTACCGATGATGCCGGTCGTGCGCGGCGAGCGCAGCACGAAGTGGCAGATGCTCGCCTACGCGTCGCTGCTGCTCCTCGCCTCCGTCGCGCTCTACTTCACCGGCACCGTCGGCACAGTCTACCTCGGCGTCGCACTGGTGCTCTCGCTCGGCTTCCTGGCGATGACCGCCGTGCTCCTGCGCGAGCACGCACCGGAGACGAAGCTCGCGCGCCGCACCTTCGGCTACTCGCTCCTGTACCTGACCGTGCTGTTCGCAGCCATGGTCTTGAACGTGCGCGCGTTCTAGCGATACTGATTGACAAGCTCTGGGACATCCCCCGAGGAGGGCCCGTCATGCCGCTCGCATATTTGAACGAGGCATTCATGATCCTCAGTGCGCTCTGCGTCGCCCTCGGCTGGTATCACATCCGTCGGGGGCGTCGCGCTGTCCACCGCCGCTTCATGCTGGCGGGCAGCTACCTTGCCGCGGCCTTCTTCATCAGCTACGTTCTGCACACGCTGCTTGTCGGCGATACGAGCTTCGGCGGCCCTGCGGCGTGGCGCATCCCCTACCTCACGTTCCTGCAGATCCACACGATCCTCGCGACCGTCGCGGCCGTGCTCGGCATCATCACGCTGACCTACGCGCTGCGCTCGAACTTCTCGAAGCACCGCCGGGTCGCGCCGTGGACGGCCGTCTCCTGGTTCATCGCGGCCACCATGGGGCTTGGCGTCTTCCTGATGCTCTACATCGTCTTCCCGTCCGGCCCGACCACGAACCTCTTCCGCGCCATCCTGGGGCACTGACGATGCAAAGTCGCCCATCCAAGGGACTGCTTCTGCTCGCGCGCATCACGAACATCGTCATGTTCGTCGTGCTGATGGTCGGCTTCCTCGTCACAGAGACCGGCTCCGCCCAGGGCTGCGGCCGTCACTGGCCGCTCTGCGACGGCCACTTCACCCCTCCTT
>JAJYTV010000029.1 GCA_021792885.1 Bacillota bacterium | reverse complement strand
ATCGAAGGGGCGTCCCAGGCGGATGAGACCAAGAGCACCTCTGCGCCGAACAGGGCGTTCGCCCGCCCCCATTCGGGGAAGGCCACGTCCCAGCAGATGCCGAGTCCGAGGGTCGTCTGCGGCAGGTGCGCGAGGGCGAACTCGGTACCGTCCGCGAAGTAGAGCTGTTCCTCCTGCCAGAGGTGCACCTTGCGGTACGTCTCGTGCAGCCCGCCGTCCGGCCCGATCAGGAGGAGCGCGTCGTAGACGACGCCCTGGCGGGAGGGGTCCCGTTCGGGAACTCCGACCGCGAGGTATGCCGACGCGTCCCTCGCGGCCTGCTGCAGGGTGGGCAGTGCCTGCGCCGCTTCGCCCGAAAGGGACCACGCCTGGGACTTGACGTCATAGCCCGAGAGGGCCAGTTCCGGGAAGACCACGAGGTCGAGGGGGCCGTGCACAGCCCGCAGCGAGCGCGTTGCATCTGCGATGCGCGCGGCGTTCGCAGCCACCTCGCCGAGCGCGGGAGCAAGCTGGGAGATCGCGACCTTCAGGGTCCTAGGCATTGCGGTTCAGGCGCCTCCGTCCTCTCCGATCGTCGCGAGGCTCGCGTCGATGCCGGCTGCCCGCTGCGCATTGCGGCTGCGGATCGCGCGCACCTGCCAGAGGGCCAGCAGCACGCAGGCGAGCGCGATCACCGCGGCGATCCAGACCGGGTAGGCGGGCGGCACGAAGGTCGTCCACAGGCCGGCGAGGATGGTCAGGATGGAGAGCACCGGAAGCACGCCGTGCCGCAGGACGCCAAAGCTTCCAAGCTTGCGGTAGAAGGACATGAGCCCGGCGTTGCCGATCAGGTGGGCGAGGAACTCCGCCATCGTCGCGCCCAGCAGGAGGAAGATGAACCCGTTGCTCGCCCCTTGCCAGAATCCGATCACCACGACGAGTCCGAGCGATACCAGCGTGAGCAGCGTGATCGCGTTGACCGGCGTGCCGTACCGCCCGTCCACCTTGGCCAGCGACGGCGGCAGGAGTCCTGCCTTGCCGAAGGAGTAGAGAAGGCGGCTCACGACGATCGTTGACGCGACGTTGATGCCGATGACGCTGTTGAGCGCCAGGAGTCCGACGAAGAGTTCCGGCCCGACGCCGAGGTAGCGCTGGATGACGATCAGGCCGGGGACGTTCGCGCCGGCGAAGGAGCCCATCTGCAGCGGACCCCAGCCGACTGTGAACGCGTAGGACACGAGGACGTAGATCGCGGCGACGACCGCAGTTCCCCAGATCAGCGCGCGCTTGATCGTCTGGCGGGGCGCCTGCGCCTCCTCGCCGAGGTAGACGGCGGCGGTCGATCCGGACATGCCAAACGCGGCGACCAGCATCGCAATGCCGAAGCTGGAGATGCCGCCCGAGGCGAAGTGCGGCGTGAACACGGCGAGGGTGTTGTGGTCACCCGCTCGCGCGATGATCACGACGCTCACCACGAGCAGGATCACGAGCTCGATCAGGACCGTGACGATGCCGTAGTTGAGCGAGAGCTTGACTCCTTTGATGTTCAGCAGGTAGACCGGGATGAGGAAGAGGATTGCGAGCGGCAGCCAGGACCACGCCGGCAGCGTGACCCCGAAGAGCCCGAAGAGGAAGGGGACGAGCATGCCGAAGAACAAGCTGTTCGCGGGGATGAGGAAGAGGTAGTAGAGCGCGTAGGAGATCCCGGCCATGTACCCGGCTTCCGTGCCGACGCCCTTCGCGACGAAGTAGTACATGCCGCTCGCGCTGGAAAGGCGCAGGGAGAACTGGTACGGCGTGTTGATCCAGAGGAAGACGACGACGATGCCTGCCACGTAGGCGAGGGGAAGCGAGCCGAGACCGAAGGCGGCGGCGGCGGTAAGCGCCGTCGTTGCGGAGCCGAGCGGGCCGTTGGCCATGAGGCCCTGGGCCAGTACGTGCCAGAAGGAAGCCGAGTTCTTGCGCAGAGTCCCTGTAGACAACCCCTACATCCTCCTCAGGTGCGAAACTTCGCGAGCGGGCGCAGTCGCGGGCAGCACGTCCCTCCTCTGGTCACTGTCTTCTGCATGCCGTCCACACAATGGACGCATAATGATGGTCGCTCGGCAGGACGGGGATTTGCCCGTCCTGCCGAGCAGAGACCGCTATTCAGCTAGTTCTTCGGGGCTGAGCCTCCACCTGCTCCGCCTAGTGGAGGATGCGGGACGGCAGCATATTTATGCCATGGATACAGGGGGATGACCGCTGCGCAGGCGCGCTGAGACCTCGTCGGCGGACGCAACGATCGTTGGGGCGCAGGCAAGCAGGTCTGTGAGCGGCCTGCGGTGGCTCGGGGCGGTGAGGGAGAGGCTCGCGACGACCTGCCCGTCCTGGAAGATCGGTGCGGCGATGCAGTTGATGCCCAGTTCGAGCTCCTGGTCGTCGATGGCGAAGCCGCGCTTGCGCGTCTCTGCGAGCGCGCGCTCGAGCGACCTGCGGTCGGTGATCGTGCGCTCGGTGTAGGCGTGCAGGTCGGTCCGTGCGCTCAGGTCGCGGCGCGCGGCCTCAGGCATGTGGGCGAGCAGCACCTTGCCCATCGCCGAGGCGTGGATCGGCGCGCGGAACCCCGTGTTGAACGCAACTTGCAGGAGGTGGCTCGATTTCAGCGTCTCAACGCAGACCGCGGAGTCCGCGTCGAGCGTCGCGATCTGCACGTCCTCCTGCAGGTCCGCCGTGATGCGACGCATGACATCCTGCGCCGCCAGGCGGACGTCCTGTGCGGCGCCGCCAGTGTAGCGCTTGAACTGGTCGGTCAGCCGGTACTTGCCGCGTTCGTCGTTGCGGACGAAGCCGAGCTCCTGCAAGGATCCGAGGAAGCGCAGGAGCGTCGGGTCGGCGAGCGAGACCCTGCGCCCCAGGTCGTGCAGGCCCATGCTCTCCACGCCGGGCGCGGCGAGGGCGTCGAGGATGTCGAAGAGCCGCGAGACGCTCCGCAGCATCAGCGTCCGCGGGCCTTCGCGATGGCCCGATCCAGAATCTCGATGCCCTGGGCGAGGTCCGACTCGTTGACGTTGAGCGGCGGGATGAAGCGCAGGGCGCTGCCGGCCGTGCCGCAGGGGTAGATCACGAGTCCGAGGTCGAGGCAGTTGCGCAGGACGGCGCGCGTGAATTCGCCATCTTCCGGACGGCGTTCGCCGAATTCGACGCCGATCATCAGGCCGGGGCCGCGCACCTCCGAGATCTCTGGGTGACGCGCCTGCAACGCCTGCAGAGCCTGCGTGGTCCCGGCCCCGAGGTCGGCGGCGCGCCGGGGCAGATCCTCCTCCTGCAGCACGCGCAGCGTCGCACGCGCCGCGGCTGCCGCGACCGGGTTGCCACCGAAGGTCGTCCCGTGGCTTGCGGGCGTCCACTTGCGCATGATCTCCGGCGTGGAGGCGACCGCGCCCAGCGGCAGGCCCGAGGCGATCGCCTTGGCGAGCGCCATGACGTCGGGCGTCACGCCGTAGTGCTGGGCCGCGAACATGGCGCCCGTGCGGCCGAAGCCGGTCTGCACCTCGTCGTAGATCAACAGGGCCCCCGCCTCGTCTGCGCGAGCGCGCAACCCTTCGAGGAACTCCTTGGTCGCGGGCACGTAGCCGCCCTCGCCTTGCACCGGCTCGACGAGGAAGGCCGCGACGTCCTCGGGCGAGACGACGTGCAAGAGGAGTTCGTCCAGCTCTCCGAGCGCGCGCTCCGTCGCCTCCTGCGGCGTCATTCGGTCGCGCAGGGGGTAGGGGAAGCGGCCGTGCACCGCGCCGGGCAAGGGGTGGTAGCCGTGGCGGTACTTGGCCTTCGACGCCGTCAGGGCGAGGGCGCCGAGGGTGCGGCCGTGGAAGCCGCCGCGGAACGCGATGACCGTCTGGCGGCCCGTGACGTAGCGCGCCAGCTTGACGGCCCCTTCCACCGCCTCGGCGCCCGAGTTGCCGAAGAAGAACATGCCGATCTCGCCCGGCATCACGTCAGCGAGATCCTCCGCCAGATCGAGCAGCACGTCGTACTGGTAGACGCCCACCGGGGCGTGGATCAGCATTCCGGCCTGCTCGCGGATCGCCGCAACCACGGCGGGGTGGCCGTGGCCGAGCGGCAAGGCGGCCATCCCGGAGACGAAATCGAGGTAGACGCGGCCGTCCTGGCCGTACACCCGAGTTCCTTCAGCCCGTACGATCGGCATGTTCGGCCAGTCGATGGAGAGGGAGGGCGCGAGCAGATCATGCATGGATCGGTGGGCCATGGCGGTTCCTCCTTGTGCACTGGCAAAGGCGCGTTGGCCGATGGACATGAGCTTTGCCGCCGCTCTCCGTAGCACCTGCTACGACAGGCGGAGTGCAAGGCTGGGAGTGCACTCAGATCACCCGCGCTGGGCGTTGCGCGTAGGCGAGTGGCGCAGGACGACCTGCATGCCGGCGGCCACGCTCGCAAGGCCGATGGCCAGCAGCAAGAACACGAAGGCGATGCCTGCACTCCCCGCGACGAACGAGAGGACAGGGAACAGCAGCATCAGGGCCGCCATCTGCACCGTGTCGACGGCGGAGAGCGCGGTCGCCCGGCTGGAGGGTGGAGCCTCCTCGAGGAGGGCCGCGTTCACGAGGACGCCCGAGGCGCCGCTGCCGAAGCGGGCCAGCATGATTCCGCCGGCGCCGATGCTAGCCGCGCCCGCCCGATTGGGCGCTGCGAAGGCGCGCACGAGCGCGGCGGCGGGATAGAGCCAGACGAGGCGTTGCAGCGCGCGGTTCCGCCGCTCCTCCGGGATGCGGCCGGAGAGCAGCGATCCGAGCCAGGCGGCGGCGCCTGCACCGGCGAAGGCGAGGGAGATGGCGAAGGGGTGCAGGCCGATCGAGGAGAGCAGCGCCTGCGTGTACTCCGTTCCGACCGAGGAGAACGTCCACAGCGGGATGACGAGCAGGGCGAGGCGCCAGAAGGCGGGCGATGCCCCGAGGACCGCCCGCAGGGTCTCCCGGATCGATGCGCTGGGGGTCCGCGCGGCGTCGGAGGGGTCGGCTTCGGGACGCAGGCGAGGTAGGCTGAGGGCGCAAAGCGCGGCAGTGAGGCTGAGGACCGCGTCTGACGCGTAGAGGAGCGGGAAGGACGTGCTGGCGATCAGGCCGCCGAGCAGGCCGGCGCCGAGTCCGGCCAGCGCCTTCATGCTCATGTAGCGGGAGAGGCGGAACTGCATATCCGGGGCGCCGCGCCCCGCGTCGCGCCCGGAGAGGCTGCGCACGTAGGAGAGGTCGACACTCGACGGCAGCGCGAGGGCGAGGGCGGTGACCATGGATCCGGCCACGACGAACGCGAAGCCGCGGCCCGCAAGAAGGAAGAGCAGGCTCGAGAGGGCCTTGACGAGGCTGCCGGCGACGAGTACCCCGCGCTGGCCGAAGCGGTCCGCGAGCATGCTGCTCGGGATGTCGAGGGCGAAGCGCACCGCCTGCATGGCGGCGTACGAGACGCCGATCTGTGCAGGGGAATAGCCAAGGTGCAGCAGGTAGACGAACCAGAGGAATTGGTCGAGGTAGAGCGACCCGAGCAGGCCATACGCGTAGAGGCGAAACCACATAACCCGTCACCTTTCGTATGCGACGGGCGCAAAGAAGCCGCTAAAGCCGCTGCGCCGTTACGCCCGCACTCCAGAATCGAACGCTGTCGCTGGAATGCGGGCCAGGCCTTCTAAGAGGATCATGTGAGCCTCCGAACCGAAGACGGAATGCGTGGGTCTTCGACCTTGCGGCAATCCTTCCTGCAAACGCCCTTTGAGTGCGCTCGGTGCGCCCTCAGCCTGCTCTAAGACGCGCATGGCACAATGCAAGCGTTCGGCGAAGGGGGATCGATCGTGGACCAAGTGGCAGGGATGCGCCCAGAACGCGGCCATCGCCACGAAGTGACGGAAATGAGCAAAGAGCAGGCCCAGCAGCGGGCGCGTTCGCTGAAGCGCGGTTTGTTCTGGGTTGCGGCGATCGGCTTCGTCGTGCTCTCTCAGGCCGCATCCCACGATGTCGTCGGGGTGACGAGCCGCCAGGCGACGCCGACGCAGTCGCAGACGCCAAGCGGTGGAGGAAACAACCAAACGCAATTTCAGAGCCCGAGCCAGGGTTATGGCTTCGGCAGCGGCGGCACGTCGCAGCCGCTCACCCAGACGTCGGTTTCGTGATGGACGAATCCGCGCTCGGCACGCTGCGCTTCTCCTCGATGGGGACGACCGTCGAGGTGCACGCGCAGGCTGCGGAGCTGGAGACCGCGGGTGCGGTGGTGCAGAGCCTGTTCCACGCCTGGGACGATGCCTTGACGCGGTTTCGCCCACAAAGCGAGCTTTCGCAGCTCAACCGCTCCGCAGGACAGCGGTTCGTCGCGAGCGACCTTCTGTTCAAGGCCGTCGCGACGGCTCTGCACTGGGCCGAGGCGACGGGTGGCACCTTCGACCCGACGCTCCTCTACCAGATCGAACGGCTCGGCTATCGGGAGACCTTCGAGGCGATCCTGCAGGCGAAGCTCCCGCCGCTTGGGGAGCCGATCCGGCCGGGAGGAGACTGGCGCAGCGTGCGGATCGAACCGCAGTGGCGAACGATCGCGCTGCCTGAGGGCGTCGGCCTCGACCTCGGCGGCGTAGCGAAGGGCATGGCGGTCGATGCCGCTCTCGACGCGCTGCAGGAGGACGGGATCTTCACAGCGCTCGTCAACGCCGGCGGCGACCTCGCGGTGCGTGGCCTGCCGCAGGGAGCTGACGCATGGCCCATCGGCATGGCTGGTCTCCCGGGCGAGGTGATCCCGCTGCAGCGCGGCGCGGTCGCGACATCAGGCATCGAGCGCAGACGCTGGCTGCAGGGCGGCGCGCAGCGCCACCATCTACTGGATCCTGCGACAGGCTACCCGGCCGAGACCGGCCTGCGCACCGTGACCGTCGTCGCGGGAAGCTGCGCCGAGGCGGACGTTGCCGCGACGACGGCGTTTTTGCGGGGATCTGCGGCCGGCGCAGAGTTCCTGCGCCAGCGTGGACTTTCAGGCCTGATGGTGACGGGCCGCGGAGACGTGCTGCGCATCGGACGCTGGCCAGGTGCAAGCGAGGTGAACTGAGCGTTGGAATGGCAGTGGATCGCGGCCCGGGCGTCCGGCTTCACGGCATACGGGCTCGTCACCATTGCGGTCGTGCTCGGCCTGCTGCTCAGCCAGCGCTGGCAGTCGAGGCGAGTGTGGCCGCGCCTGCTGAACGACCAGCTGCACCAGTACGCCGTCCTCCTTGCCGGCATCTTCACGGCGATCCACGGCCTCTCGGTCTGGATCGACCCCTTCACCAAGTTCACCTTAAGAGAGGTCCTGCTGCCTTTCGTCAGCCATTACCGCCCCCTGTGGATGGGCCTCGGCATCGTCGCGGGCTACCTCGGCTTCGCGCTGGTCGCGACCAGCTGGCTGCGTCCGAAGATCGGCTTCGCCTGGTGGCGGCGCCTGCATTACCTCGCGTTCGTCGTCTGGCTGCTCGCGACGCTGCACGGCCTTGGCGACGGCAGTGATTCCCGTACCACCTGGGCGATCGCGATCTACGGCGTCAGCTCCGCGGCCGTCGTCGGCCTGACCATCGTACGCCTTCTGCGGCCTGCGGGCGCGCGCGGCAAGCGGTTTACGGGCTGGGCGGCGCTCGCGGCGGTGGTGGCGCTGGCCGGCGTGGCGTTTGCCGCGACCGGCCCGATGCGGTCCGGCTGGAACGCGATCGCGAATGGCGGCAACGGGTCGGGCAGCCGCCTTGCCTCCACTTCCGTATTGGCGACATCGCTCCCCAGCGGGTACCAGGCCGACTTCAGCGGCACCGTGAACGAGATCGGGCCGAACGCGCAAGGCAGCGTCACGCTCCAGTTCAACCTGCAGGTGGCGAGCGGGCCCTACGGGCAGATGGCGCTCGTTCTCCAGGGAACGCCCCTGCAGAGCGGGGGGGTGGAGATCACCGCGAGCAGCCTATCCCTTGGCACGGCTGCGCAGCCGAACCTTTACCAAGGTTCCCTGACGCAGCTGAACGGAGGGAACTTCGGCGCGACGCTGCAGGGCGGCAGCACAGGGCCACTCACCGTCACAGGGCGCCTCACGGTTCTCGGCGGCAACCAGGTGCAAGGCGTGCTGCAGGTGCAGCCGGGCGCACCCCAGTCGCAGCCCGGAGTCGGTTCGGGCGACGACGGAGGGGGCGGTGGCGGAGACGGTGGGAGCGGCTTCTAGGATTCTTCTGTGCCGGGTGGCAACTGCTTGAGCTCCTGAAATATGCGCGTTACGATAAGGAAGTGATCACGGCAAGGAGGCCCCGCATTGGCAAGGAGTCCATCGCCCTACTCGCGCGCGTCGTGGAACAGCCTCGGCCCCGTCGCGCGCCAGCTGATCAGCGTCCGCTTCCTGCGCAGCATCGCCCAGGGTGCACTCGCGGTCGACTTTACGCTCTACCTCGGCGCACGCCACTGGACGGCGCCGGAGATCGGGCTTCTGCTGATGGGCGGAGGGCTGCTGGGGGCGCTGCTCAGCCTGATCGTCGGCGTCACGAGCGACCGGCTTGGGCGCAAGGGCTTCCTGCTCGGCTACGAGACGGGGCTCGTGCTAGGGACGGGCGCCGTCGCGGCCTACCCGGCGACCTGGGTGATCGCGCTCGTGGCGGCGCTCTTCGGCTTCGGGCGAGGCGCGAACGGCAGTTCCGGCCCGTTCGCGCCCGCGGAGCAGGCCTGGCTCGCCCAATCGCTGCCGGATGCTCGCCGCGGCACGGTCTTCAGCCTGAACGCCGGCCTGCAGTTCTGGGGCATGGGCATCGGATCCCTGCTCGCCGCTGTCCTGCCCCACATGATTCCCGGAGCCTCGGGCGCCTCCGCCTACCTGCCGCTCTTCCTGCTGAATCTGGTCATCGCCGTCGTGAACCTCGGCCAGATCTGGCTCCTGCAGGAGACGCCGCCGGGAAAGGCGGCGCCGGAGCAGCCGGTGACGCCGTCCGCCGTGCGCAGCGAGGAGTCGGTGACGAGGCGCGAGAACCGCGCGCTCGCCTCCCTGACCGTCGTCAACATGGTCAACGCGCTCGGCGTCGGGCTGATCGCGCCCTTGCTGCCCTACTGGTTCTCCGTGAAGTTCGGCGTCGGGCCGGAAGCGATCGGACCGGTCTACGCCCTCACGTTCTTCCTGACTGGCGCATCCTCGCTCGTGATCGGGCGGATCTCGGAGCGCGTCGGACTCATCCGCGCGATCGTCCTGCCCCGCACCGTCGGTGTGCTGCTGCTCGTCGCGATCCCCTTCATGCCGTCCTTCGCCCTCGCCGCCGTGCTCTACGTCCTGCGCTCGGTGCTGAACCGAGGCTCCATGGGCGCTCGCCAGGCGTTCAGCGTCGGCCTCGTGCGGGACCGCAGGCGCGGTCTCGCAAGCAGCCTGAACGCCCTCTCCTGGGGCCTGCCGGCCGCGATCGGGCCGGCGGTGGGCGGCTGGCTGATCGGCGCAGGAGAACTCGTCTTGCCGTTCGTCGCCGCGTCTTTGCTGCAGCTCGGGTACGTCGTGCTCTTCCCAGCAGTGATGGGCCGCTACGAGGCGCGTCCCGCCCGCGCGCAGGATTCCGCATGACGGGGGGCTTGGCACAAGGCGAGACCCTGCTGCTCGACGCGCAGGAAGTGCGGGCGATCCTGACGCCCCAGGCCGCCATCGCGGCACTCGAAGAGGCCTTTTCGGCGATGGCGGCGGAGAACGCCGTGCAGCCGCTGCGGGTCGCCGCGTGGCGCCCTGACCAACAGGGCGCGATCGCGGCGATGCCTGCCTTCCTCGGGCGCCCGGCGGTGCTCGGGGCGAAGGTGATTGCGGTCTTTCCCGAGAACAGCCGCGCGGGCCTGCCGTCGCATCAGGGCGTCGTGGTGCTGCACGACGCGGAGGACGGGCGCTGTCTCGCGATCGTCGACGCCGGTGCGATCACCGCCATCCGCACGGCCGCCGCCAGCGCGCTCGCGACCCGCCTCCTCGCGCGCGAGGACGCGCAGGTCCTCGCGCTGCTTGGCTCGGGCGAGCAGGCGCATGAGCACCTGCGCGCGATCCGCACGGTGCGCGCGATCCGCGAGGTGCGCGTCTTCAGCCGCACGGCGGCGCACGCGCAGACCTTCGCCGCCGTGGCGGAAAGGGCCGAAGGGCTGCCCGTGCGCGGCGCGCAGATCATCTGCACCCTGACCGCAGCCCGTGAGCCCGTGCTGCTTGGCCGCTGGCTCGAGCCCGGCGCGCACGTGAACGCCGTCGGGGCCTCGACGCCCGCCTTCCGCGAACTCGACGCGCAGGCGATCAGCCGCAGCATTCTCTTTACGGACCGCGCCGAGTCGCTGAGCGCGGAGTCCGAAGACTACCTCGGCGCGCTGCGCGAGGGGGCGATCTCCGAAGGGCATCTGCGCGGCGAGCTCGCGCAGCTCGTCGCGGGTAGCCGAACGGGGCGTACCTCGCCCGAGGAGATCACGCTCTTCAAGTCGCTCGGCCTCGCCATCGAGGACGTCGCCGCTGCGCACCGCGTCTACCGCGAAGCGATCGCGCAGGGGCACGGCCTGCGCATTCGCCTGGGCGGCGAAGCACGCCCCGGAACGGGGGCCTAGCGCGCGTCGCGGCGCGCCGCGGCAGACTTCAGAAGGCGCAGGGCGAGATCCTGCTGTACCTTCGGCAGCGAGGCATCGCCGCGAGCGATCCATTCGAGCATGCGTGCCGCGCCGCCATCACCAGCGGCGAACACCGGCACGTCGCTACCCTCCAGTGCGATGCGTGCGGACGGATGCGCGAAGTAGACGGCGCCCTGTACCCTGGTGTGCAGGCCTTCCCTGCGCAGCGCCGCCTCGAGGTGGTGTACGTGGGTCCGCAGCTGGGCGATGGGGCTCGGGTGGAGGCGCGCGTAGCGGCTGCCACCCCGCCCGGTCTTGCGCTGCACGATTTCGCGGCCGTGGGTTGCGCCCTCGATGCTCCCCTTGAGGTTCTTCGTCTCGATGATGAAGACGCCCGTCGGGCCGACGACGACATGGTCGAGCTGGCGCGCCGCGACCCAGAGGTCGCAGAAGACGGTGAAGCGGTCATCGAGCCGGGAGAGCACCGCGCGCGTCGCCGCCTCGCCTGCAGCGCCGGCCGACAGCACGTCGAGGGAGCGCCGCGCGCCCGCGGCCGCGCCCGATCCGCCTGCAGCGCCGAGCACGCTGAGCGCCAGGGCGGCCCACCATGCCGACGGGCCCGCGGCCAGGAGCCGCAAAAGGGAGAAGAGGCAGAGCGCTGCGCCCGCAGCGGCGAGAACGGTGAAGGCGAGAAGGCGCAGCCGCAGGCTGCGGA
>JAJYTV010000028.1 GCA_021792885.1 Bacillota bacterium | reverse complement strand
CGATCTAGGCGCTGTCGACGAACGCCATCACGACGACCTTGCCGCGGAACTGCGAGAGCGACACCGTCCGGCCGAACTGGTCGACGAGCGTGAAGCCAGGCGCCTTCACCCCGCCGAGATTCGTGCCGGGATCCACGTACGGCGCAATCTTCGGCGCGGCGGAAGGCGCCTTCGCGGCCGTCCCGCAGCCAGCGAGGAGTCCCATGGCCAAGAGCGCGCCGAGCGGTGCGATGCCCCGGATCCGTCGATGGCGATTCATATTGCGCATTCTAGCATAGCGCGCAGGGCACCCCTGAGGTCGCGCGACCCCGGGGCGCCCACCTGCGCTAGAGGAGACGCTGCCCATTCGCGGTCAGGCCGAACCGGCAGTGCAGCACTTCCGCCGCGCGGCGGCACATGACCATCCGGCTGAGGAAGATCTCGAAGTAATCCATCGGCGCGATCGAGTCGTCGATCTCGAGCTGCAGCACGATCAGCCGCGCCAAGGGGTCGACGACGAGGTCCGAGCGCTGCACGGCGGCGTTCACGCGGTCGTGCACGTCGTACTCCGCCGGGTCTTCCGTCTGCACGCGGCTTTTGTGGACGTCCGACTTGTCCGCGAGGATCAGCGCCGCAGAGACGGGCGAAATCGCCTCGCCGTACTCCTCCTCGTGGTTTCCGATCGCGCCGAGCACCACCGCGATCTCCTGCGGCGGCATGCCCTCCTCCCGGAGGATCGGGAACGCAAGCAGGGCGGACGTCTGGCCGTGGTGGCTGCGCCCTGCGATGTTGCCGATGTCGTGCAGGTAGCCCGCGATCTCCGCGAGCTCCGCTTCGCGCTGCGCGTAGCCGAGTTCCAGGAGGACGCGCCTTGCGACCCCGGCGACGAGTCGCACATGGCGCTCGCCGTGTTCCGTGTAGCCCATGGCCCGCAGCGCCCTGTTCGCGGACTCGACGAACTGGCGCACGTCCGCGCGCTCCGCAAGCGTCTCGAAGGTGACCGTTCCCGTACGCTGTCCGATAGCAGTGGACTCCCTTCTGCGCCGGCACCGGCCCGGCCGCGCCAAGGCGCGGCGCCCTTCGCCGGAACCGACCATCTCCCAGCATGCCCTCTTGGGCCGGACCGCCTGCGCGAGCCGCGCATGGTCATGCTACGCGCGGCGCAGGGAAGTTCGCACTGCGGTCATCCGGCGCTACTCGAGCAGGCGCCGCACGTCGCCGAAGCGGCGCGTCACCCGCGCCTGATCGAAATGCTCGAGCAGCGGGACGGCATACTTGCGCGACGTGCCGAGCGCCTCGCGCAGCGCGGCCGTCGTCTCTTCGCGTCCTCCGGCGAGCGTTTCGCGCAGGATGCCCTCCGCCTGCGCGATCGACGTACGCGAAAACCAGATCTCCCCCGCCCGCACCACCCGGCCCTCGGATTGCAGGTAGCCAAGCATGTCGTCGAGCCGCGCGGCACCGATCAAGGCCGCCCGCGGCCATTCGGCGGGCGCCGCCGGCTGCAGTCCGCCTTCCTCGAGAAACCGCACGAGCGCGTCGAGATCCCGCGCAAGTTCCTGCGGCAATCCCTGCGCATCACCGCCCGGCAGCACGCGATCGCCGCGCAGCCTGATCCTGCCGGCATCCGCGAGCTCCTGCGCAAGCTGCGCTGCGGCGCGCGCGTCGACCTCCGGTACGACGTCACGCCGCCAGCCCGCGCGGTCCATGCCGCGCCAGAGCGGGTCCTTGGCCTGCAGCTCGCGCATCGCGCGGTCCGCTCGCTCGACGCGCAGCTCGAGCTCCTCGGCGTCCAGCCAGACCTCGCCGAGCCTGCGCAGGCCGCCTTGCGCCGCGAGCGCGGCGGCGATCTCCTGCACCTCTTGCAGCGGGAGTCCGAGTTCGCGCGCGAGCTGCGCGTCCGTCTGCGAGAAGGAGCGGGACACGGCGCCGAGGACCATCTCCTCAGGCGACGCCTTCTGCCGGCGCTCGAGGTCCTCGAGGTCCTGCGCGCGGAAGCGGCGCTGGCGGCCGTACACGTCGAGCACGATGCCGCCGCCGATCGTGCGCGGCGGAGAGAAGCTGCGTACGACGAAGCGGTCCCTCGCCGCGGCGGCGAACGGCTCCTCCGCGCGGAAGCGGGCGTAGCCGCGCCCGCCGGGCGGGATCTCCGCCGCATCGAGCGGGACGATGCGGCCGATCACCTCCGCCGTGCCGATGTGCAGGCGCACGCGGGTGCGGATCGGCAGCGGCGGCGCCGCGTCGAGCAGGCCGAGGTGCAAAGTCACCTGCGTCGTCTCCACGACGCTCCCAGGAGCGGCGAGCACCTGGCCGCGGTACACGTCGCTGCGCTCGACGCCGCTCAGGTTCACCGCTGTGCGCTCGCCGGCCCGGCATGCGTCGCGCGCCTCGCCGTGCGACTGCAGCCCGCGCACCCGCACGGCAGTACCGCCCGGCACGATCTCGAGCCGATCCTCCACGCGGATCTGACCCGAGACGAGGGTGCCGGTGACAACAGTGCCGAAGCCCGGCAGGGTGAAGACGCGGTCGATCGGCAGCCGCACCGGGCCGACGGCGCTGCGCGGGCGCATCGCGTCGAGCGCCTCCTCCAGCAGCCTGAGCAGCTCTGGAATGCCCTCGCCCGTGACCGAAGAGATCGGCACGACCGGCGCGTCCTCGAGGAACGTTCCCTTGAGTTCCGCCCTGAGATCCTCGACGACGAGCGCGCGCCACTCCGGATCCACGAGATCGATCTTCGTCAGGCATACGATGCCGCGCGGCACCTCGAGCAGCGTGAGGATGTCGAGGTGCTCGCGCGTCTGCGGCATCACGCCTTCGTCGGCGGCGACGACCAGCAGGACGATGTCCATGCCGTGCGCGCCGGCCAGCATGTGGTGCACAAACCGCTCATGGCCAGGCACGTCGACGACGGCCGCCCGCCGTCCCGATGGCAGGCTGAACGGCGCGAAGCCGAGCTCGATCGAGATGCCGCGCTTCTGCTCCTCGGGCAGCCGATCCGTTTCGCGCCCCGTGAGGGCGCGGATCAGCGCAGTCTTGCCGTGGTCCACGTGCCCTGCCGTTCCGACGATCAGACGAAGGTCCTCCAACGACGATCCCTCCCGGACGTCCCGGCCCGCACGGCCGCGTGTTCGCGCGCTTTGCCCGCGCGCGTCGCACTCACCGGCCGTTCCAGCCCTGCGCGCTGTTTGACAGGAACACGCGCGGCCTTCTATAATTCGCGTTGCTGATCGGGGAGTGGCGCAGTTTGGCTAGCGCGCTGCGTTCGGGACGCAGAGGTCGCAGGTTCAAATCCTGTCTCCCCGACCATTTTTTCAGCCGCCGCACAGCGGCGGCCTCTTTGTTTGGAGGTGGAGCTGCTAGCCACGCGGCCACCTGGCGCTCAGTTCCCGAGCGCGGCGGAGCATGACGCGGTATCCAGGGTAGCCATGCACCTTGAGCTGCTCTTGGGCCGCATCGAAGCTGAACCAGCGCGCCTCGGAGATCTCCGCTTGCAACGGGGAGAGGTCGCCGCCCTCGAAGCGCATCACGTAGAACGTGACCTCCTTGCTGCTGCCGCCAGGCAGCGTGTAGGCGACACGCCCCAGCCGGGCGCCCACTGCAGCTTGCACGCCGGTCTCCTCCAGCACCTCGCGCACCGCCGCCTGCCGCGCCGTCTCCCCTTGTTCCAGGTGGCCCTTGGGGAACGTCCAGCGCCCGAAGCGGTCGCGGATCATCAGCACTTCATCGTCCCGGACCACGACGCCTCCCGCGGACTCCTCGGTCATGATCGCACCTCACTACTTCCCAAGACGCGGAGGGATCTACTGGTGTTCATTATAGTCGTAGGTTGCGGCCGCCTGGGATCCTCGCTGGCGCGCAGCCTCTCCGGCGCAGGGCACCGCGTGTCGGTCGTGGACTGGACCGCCTCCTCCTTCGACCGGCTGGAGGACATGCCGGAGATCGAGAAGGTGCTCGGAACCGGCATCGACGTGGACGTCCTGCGCAGCGCGGGCGCCGAGGAATGCGACGCGCTGGCGGCGGTCACCGACCACGACAACGCGAACATCATGATCGCGCAGACGGCCGAGAAGATCTTCCACATCCAACAGGTCGTGGCGCGCGTCAACGAACCGCGTACCGAGGAGCTTCTGCGCCGCTTCGGGATCGCGTCGGTCTGCCCGACGCACCTCGCGGCGCGCGCCTTGTTCGAAGCGCTCAACACGCAGCCGTCCTAATCCGGGGAAGTCCTAGAGCGTAGAGGAGGCGAACCCGGCGGCGTCGGCCGCGGGGAATCGGATGTACGTCATTGTCGTCGGCGGCGGGAAAGTCGGGTATTACCTCGCGAAGACTCTGCTTACGGAAGGCCACGAAGTCGCCGTGATCGAGAAGGATCCGGCGCGCTGTCGCAAGATCGAACGGGACATCGGCGACATCCTCGTCATTGGAGACGGCTCGACGCCGGATGGTCTCGAGCGCGCCGGCGCGTCGCGCGCAGGGGTGGTCGCGGCCGTCACCGGCCAGGACGAGACGAACCTCGTCGCCTGCCAGGTGGCGAAGACGTTCTTCCAGGTGTCGCGGACGATCGCCCGCGTCAACAACCCGAAGAACGAGGCGCTGTTCCACGCACTCGGCGCCGGCATCGCCGTGAGCTCGACGCAGCGCATCACCGACCTCATCCAGCGCGAGGTCGATACGCGCAAGCTGCAGAACCTCCTCACCTTCGAGGCAGGCGAGGTCAACCTCGTGGAAGTGGACCTGCCGCCGAACGCCCCGGTCGCAGGGCACAAGCTCGCCGACCTGCGGCTGCCGCAGGGCAGCCTGCTGGTCGCGGTGATGCGCTCCGGCAGGCTGATCATCCCCGACGGGCGCACTCAGCTCCTGGGCGGCGATCGCCTGATCGCCGTGTCGCAGTCCGACCGCGAAGCCGACCTGACGCGGCTTCTGCTCGGCGAAGGCGACTAGGCAAACAGGGCAAGATACACCGCGGAGGTGCATCCGCGGTGTCTTTTCTTGCTGTCTTCCTCGCAAGCCTCGCTGCAGGTGCAGCGCTGCTTGTCGCGGCGATGCTCGTGCTTCCGGCCATGATGCGCGGCGTCGGCAACCGCATGATGCGCATCATGGTCCGGGACATCTACACTGGAAACCTCTTCGGCATGGTCAACGTCGTGCGGCGCCTCAGCCTCCAGGGAGCGGGCGAGACGCTCCTGAGGGCGGGCTCGGAGGGCAGGGCGATCATCCGGCCGATGGGCAGCCCCCTGCACTTCTCTCCCTGGCAGGATCTCCTCTTCACGCCAGCGCAGCTTGCGAGAGGGCCGCTGCTCGATGCCGACAAGACCGACCTCTCGGTCGTGATCGGCCCGCGCGCGAAACGCCCGCTGAAGGTCGACATCCCGCTCCTCGTCACGGGCATGTCCTACGGCGGCGCGCTCACCGGGAAGGCCAAGGTCGCTCTCGCGCGCGCCGCGAACCGGGCCGGCACGGCGACGAACACGGGCGAGTCCTTCCTCGCTGCGGAGCGCCGCGAGGCCGAGCGGCTGATCGTGCAGTACCACCGCGGCACGTGGCCTGCCGCGCCGCAGAACCACCCGCAGCTCCTGGCCGCCGCCGACGCGATTGAGATCCAGGTCGGTCAGGGAGCGCAGGGGAGCGCACCGATCCGCACCCCCTCGGAGTTCATGGACAAGGGGATGCGCAGCGCATATGGGCTGCAGCCCGGGCAGGACGCCTTGATCGACGGGCG
Organism: Bacillota bacterium; assembly: GCA_021792885.1. Taxonomy (GTDB): domain Bacteria; phylum Bacillota; class Sulfobacillia; order JAJZYS01; family JAJYTV01; genus JAJYTV01. The sequence continues at coordinate 6,003 of JAJYTV010000028.1, read as the reverse complement.
GTTCAAAGACATCGAGGGCGCCAAGGACCTGCGCACCCTGATCGAGCGCCTGCGCGAGGAGTACCCCGTTCCGGTCGGGGTGAAGCTCGCGGCGGCGGACACGATCGAGGAGGACATCGCGCGGCTCATGGAAGCGAGGCCGGACTTCCTGTGCGTAGACGGCGCGGAGGGCGGCACCCACGGCGGCGCGGTGATCCTGCAGGACGACTTCGGCCTGCCGACGATGCATGCCGTCGCCCGCGCCGACAAGCACCTGCGTGCGCTGGGCGTGCGCGACGAAGTGACCCTGATCGCCGCAGGCGGACTGTACTCCCCCGGCATCTGCATGAAGGCGATCGCGCTAGGAGCGGACGCGTGCTATGTCGGGACCGCCCTGATGCTGGCGATCGCGTCGGACCAGGCGATGCAGGCACTGCCCTGGGAACCGCCCTACAGCCTGTTCCTCGAGACGGGTGCGAAGCGGGGCGCCTTCTCTGTCGAGGAGGGCGCGCAGCGCGCAGGCGACTTCCTGCTCTCAAGCGCGAAGGAGCTCGACCTCGGCCTGCGGGCGCTCGGCAAGCGCTCGGTCAGCGAGGTCTCGAGGTCCGACATGATCGCCCTGACACAGGAAGTGGCCCGCCTGACGGGCTGCCGCCTGCCCTACGGCCCAGCGCAGGAGCCCGTAGAGAAGCCGGAGGAGACGCTCTACGCGCCCCCGCACTGGTACGAGGAAGGGGAGCGGACGCGTCCCGTCCACTAGGACCGAAGCCAATAGCGCCCACCCCCGTTGTATCCGGGGCGGGCGCTTCGTCTTCAGCGGCTAAGGCTTCGCGCGAAAGGCGCCCACGCTGACGGCGAGTGCGGAGAGGCAGACGACCGCCACGATCGCATCGCTCACCGTGGTGAGGCCGCCGGTCATCGCCGGCAGGGCTGCGCCCAGTACGTAGACGAGGAACTGGATGATTCCGAGCCACATCCCGCCCAGCACGATGGTGCCGACGCCGGGAAAAAAGAGGTTCAGGAGCAGTGCGAGCACCTTCGTGCCCGTGCTGCGCTGCGCTGCCGCGAAGACGCGCAGTCGATCACCCCCTCACGAAGGGGACCTGCCGGTTGTCGTCAGGCCGCTGCATCCTCATTCCCGAACTTCCCTCTGCCTTCCTGCGCCCGCAAGGGAATCGCGGGGATCCGCGTCGAACCACCACCGCGCGCGCACCATGCGCGACTCGCCTCGAAAGAGGGTCCGGTCGATGAGTGCTATCGCATGGCTCATCATCGTCATCATCGTTCTCCTCCTGCTCGGACTGCGCATCGTCCAGCAGGGCACCATGGGCGTCGTCGTGCGGTTCGGCCGCTACAGCCGCCCCGCTCCGCCCGGCATCGCCGTCATCATCCCGCTCGTGGAGCGGATGCTCCGCATCTCGACGCGCTCCCAGACGGTCCAGTTGCCTGCATCCCCTGTACTCACGGCAGACAACGTCTCGCCCGTGATCGACGCCTACTTCGTCTACCGCGTCGTCGACCCGCGGGCGTTCCTGTTCGAGATCTTGAACCCCGTGGATACCGTGCAGGCGATCATGTTCAGCACGATCCGCCGCGTGATCGCCGAGATGCACCTCTCCGAGGCGATGGCGGCGCGCGACCGGATCGACGCCGAACTGCGCCACGAGTTGGATGAGAAGACGGCGGGCTGGGGCTTCAAGGTCGAGCAGGTCGCGATCCGGGACTTCCAGTTGCCGAACGAGATGAAGGCCGCAATGGAGCAGCAGAAGATCGCGGACTCCCAGCGCCATGCCGCGATCAACCGCGCGGAGGGCGAGAAGCAGTCCGCGATCCTGGCCGCCGAGGGGCAGCGCGCGGCGGCGATCGCCCAGGCCGAAGGAGAGGCCCAGGCGATCCTCAACGTCGCGAACGCCCAGGCGAAGGCGATCACGCAGGTCTACGGCGCCTACCTCGCGGCCGGCAGCGACGGGTCCCGCGAGTCCGTGTTGACGATCCGGGCGCTCGAGACCCTCGAGCGGGTCGCGAACGGGCAGGCGACCACGATCCTCCTGCCGAACAACCTCGCCGGCATCGCCGGGACGCTTGCCGCGCTGACCGAGATCGGCAAAAACGCCAGCTAGGGACCAGCAGGATGCGGGGCGGGGACGGGGCGGTACGCCCTGCCCCCGCTCTGTGCTACGATGTGGAGCATGCAATCCACCACTTCCCAGTTGCCCGCGCGCGCCGCGCGGGCGCGCAGCCTCGTCCTCCTGGCCCTGATCCTCGCCATGGGCCTCGCCGCCCTTGACTCCACGATCGTTTCGACCGCCCTGCCGACGATCGTCGGCGAGCTCGGCGGTTTCTCCCAGTTCAGCTGGGTGTTTTCGCTCTACCTCCTGACCCAGACGGCGACGATTCCGATCTTCGGCCGCCTCGCCGACATGCACGGGCGCAAGATGGTGCTCGCCGTCTCGATCCTCATCTTCATGGGCGGGTCCGCGCTCTGTGGGCTCAGTACCAGCATGACCTGGCTGATCATCTTCCGTGCCCTGCAGGGCGTCGGCGCAGGCGGCCTTCTGCCGGTAGCGCAGACGATCGTCGGCGACCTCTACACCCTTGAACAGCGCGCGAAGATGCAGGGGCTCTTCAGTTCCGTGTGGGCCATCGCGGCGGTGTTCGGCCCGCTCCTTGGCGGCGTGCTCGTGTCCCTCTCCTGGCGCCTCGTCTTCTACGTCAACGTGCCGGTGACGATCGTCGCGCTCCTCCTGCTGATGAGCCAGTTCCACGAGCCGGTGCGGCACGAGAGGCACCGGCAGACCCTCGACGTGCTGGGCGGCGTGCTGCTGGTCGTGTGGGTCTCGGCACTGATCCTCGCGCTGCTGCAGGAGCCGGTGTGGGGCATCTCGTCCGTCCAGGACATCGCCGCGTTCGCCATCGCCGTCCTCGGCCTGATCGCCTTCATCTGGTGGGAGCTGCGCACCCCCCAGCCGATCTTCTCGCTGTCGCTCTTGCGCCTCCCGATCGTCGCGGTGGGCAACATCGGCACGCTGCTCGCCGGCGGCCTGACGATCGGGCTCACAGGCTATATCCCGACCTTTGTCCAGGGCGTGCTCAGCGGCACGCCGACGCAGGCCGGACTCGTCGTGACCGCCATGTCGATCGGCTGGCCGCTCGCCTCGACGATCTCCGGCCGCATGATCCTGCGCTTCGGGGCGCGCGTCACGTCGGTGATCGGCGGCATCGCGGTGGTGGCCGGAACCTACACGCTCCTCGGCCTCGGCACCGCCACGTCGATCTGGGCGATCGCTCCGCGCTCCTTCCTCGTCGGCATCGGCCTCGGCTTCATCACGACGACCGCAATCGTCCTGATCCAGGAGGTCGTGGGCTACAAGCTGCGCGGCGCCGCGACGGGCAGCAACCTCTTCGCGCGCATGCTCGGCTCGACCGTCTTCGTCGGCGTGATGGGCGCGATCCTCAACGCCGTGCTGATCCGGCGCATTCCGGGCGGTCCGGAAGCCGTCAGCCGTCTCCTCGCAGCGACGTCCCAAGGCATCGCCTTGCACATGTCGGCACTGCGCGACGCGCTCTCCTCCGGACTGCACGGCGTCTTCGTGCTGGCCTTCGCCCTGGCCATCGCGGCGTTCGGGATCCTTCTCTTCATGCCGCATCGGGTCGAATCCGCGGAGTCCTAGACAGGCGGGGCGGACACCCGGGTTCGTCTCTCCAAGGGGCGGCGCGCCACGGGCTGCGCCGTCCCTTCCCTCGCTACCGGCCGCCTTGGCGCTCGTCCTCCTCGCGCCAGATCGCCTTCACCGTCTCGTAGGTCGCGGGGTAGTCCGCCGTGTAGCGCAGGTAGTGCGGGATCGGGTAGCGCACGCCGCCCTGGTGCGTGCCCTCGAGCCCGGCAAAGAAGCTCTGCGCGTCGTGCCAGGGGAACGTGAAGGCCATCTCGTGGTCCTGGGTCTGGCCGAACACGCGATCCCCGTAGCAGGGCAGGATCACCTGCGGGCGGCCTGTCTGGCGCGTGCGGTTCACGATCTCCGCGCAGTCGGCGCGTGCGCTGAACTCCGAGGTGATGCTGCCGCCGCGCTCGAAGAGGGCGGCCGCGACCATGCGCATCACCTGCGCGGAGTTGCCATACACCGCGACCACCTCGGGCACGAAATCCGCGCGGGCGAGCGGCGCCACGAGGACGGTGCCGGCCACCTCGGCGCGCGCGACCGTGCCCTCCGTGCGCAGGGCGCCTTCGGCGTCCTGCGCGTACATGCCCTTCGCGAGGTTGCCCTCTGCGTAGAACGGCGGCGCCTCGCGAAACGCGAACGCCACCTGTGCGATCGGGCAGGAGAGGTCTTCTCCGCCCATGGCGATCGTCCAGCCGTAGCGGCGCGCCATCGAGACGCCCTGGCAGATGCTGACCTGGATCCCGAGGTCGCGGTGAGGCAGCCTCGCCTTCTTCGGTAGCTCCTCGTCCTTGCCCAGGACGCGCAGCGCGAGCGGGAACGTCTCTGGACGCACGTAGCGGTCGATCGCCTCGGCGAGTTCCTTCGGCTCCATACGTTGCACCGCCCGGCAGGCGGTGTGCGCCCCCTTCCAAGATCGCAAGATCGCCTCTATTCTCCCGGCGCGGGACCCGCGGCGTCAACGCGGCAGGGATTTTCCAGCGCCCAGAGAACGTCGCAACGTTCAAGGAGGCGGGATATGCGCTGGCTCAAGGGCGTTCTACTCCTGGCGCTCGCCGTGCTGGTGACCTTCGTGCTCTCCACTCCGCTCGGTCCCGTACCCGCGCTCTTGCCGCTGCTCAATCCCGGACAGGGCGTCTGGGGCGTCGCCGCGGACGCTGTCTCCCAGCCGCCCAAGGCAGAGAACTTGCCCGGCCTCCTACACCCCGTGAAGGTGTCGTACGCCTCGGGCGACATCCCGCACGTCTTCGCGCAGGATAACCACGACCTCTTCTTCATGCAGGGCTACCTGCAGGCGCAGAACCGGCTGTTCCAGATGGATGCGATGCGGCGGCAGGGCATGGGGACGCTCTCCGCCGTGGTCGGCAAGGCCGCACTGCCCACCGACGAGCAGTTCCTGAAGTGGGGCCTCCTGGTCGGCGCGCAGCGCACCCTCGCGCTGATGCGCTCGACCCCCGCAGGCCGGCAGACGCTGCAGGACATCGCTGCCTACTCCGCCGGCGTGAACCTGCGCATCCGGCAGGATGAGGCAAACCACCGCCTGCCGCTCCTCTTCTACCTCCTCGGCTACCAGCCCGCCCCATGGACGCCGCTCGACACGCTGGTCGTGCAGGAGGACATGCAGGAAGACCTCTCGCTCAGCTTCACGCCGCTCGACTACGCGATCATGGTGCAGCGCCTCGGCCCGAAGCTCGCGGCGCAGCTCTTCCCCGCGAACGCGCCGACGACGCAGCACCCCTACGACCCGGGCCCCTACCCGAGCCCCGCACCGGCGCCGGCGCCGCTGCCGCCCGGCACCGAGCCGAGCGCCGTGGCGAGCGCATCGGCGTCCGTTCTCGCGCAGGCGCAGAGCAGCCACCCGCTCTTCGCCGGTCTCTTCCAAGGCATGCAGATGAGCAACAACTGGGCGGTCGGGGGACAGCTGACGGCATCGGGCAAGCCGATCCTGGCGGGCGACCCGCATCTCACGCTGACGCTCCCCTCGATCTGGTACGAGATGCAGCTGCAGGACCCGCACTACGACGTCGCAGGCGTCAGCCTGCCTGGTGCTCCGGGCATCCTGATCGGCCACAACCAGTCGATGGCCTGGAGTCTCACCGACACCCAGAGCGCGAGCACCTTCTTCTACCTGGAGAAGACGAGCCCGGCCCATCCCCACAGGTACTTCTTCGACGGCAAGTGGCGGAAGGAAACGCTGCGCACCTACCACATCCAGGTGAAGGGCTCCTCGCCCGTGACGCTGACCGTGCCATGGACGAACAACGGGCCGATCCTGACCATGGACAAGCAGACCGTGGCGATGGACTGGACGGGGCAGTACGCCTCGCAGGACGTCACCGCGCTGCTCAAGGTCGATCGGGCGCAG
>JAJYTV010000027.1 GCA_021792885.1 Bacillota bacterium | reverse complement strand
AGGTCAACGGTGGTTCCTACAACTGGCGCTGGATCGACTCCGCGCAGGGCACGGTAACTGAGCCGCGCTCGGCCAATGCGATGGACTTCCTGGCGTCGGTGATCCAGGGCAAGCCGTTCTCGACCGTGTCCAGCTACATCAACCAGACCGACGCGAGCAGTCTGCAGACGACGTATACCGCCATCCAGCAGGAGTGGCAACAGAACTATGTCAGCAAGGCATCCAGCATCGACTGGAAGATCGTCGGTGGCGGCTACGTTGTTGGCGGGTTTGAGAAAATCCCGACCGGCTACGTTGACTGCGTGGATGCTCTCCTGCTTGAGGCCACAACCTCCAGCGGTGCACCAGTGAATTTGGCCAATGTCATGGGCATCGGCGGTGTAGGTGGCCCGTACGTCGAGATCAGCCTTTCCAACGTCATAACCGACACGAATGGGCTGGTCGTCAGCGTGGGGAGTCCTTACATTAACCACAACTCCTCAGACAGCGTGACGTCCGGTCAGTCGGTGGCAGGCGTCATGGCGGAGTACGTCGGAAGCACCGCTGCCATTGCCGCTGGCGGCATGGCCATGGGTGTCGTCGCCGGGGAAGGACAGGCGTACGAAGGCAATGGGCAGAGCCTGAACTAACCACCCCTTGAAGATGTCGTATTAGTAGGGGCGTGAGAGCGCCCTTACTAATACGACCAGGAGGTGATCGAGGGCAAACACCGGACGTTCCGGCTAGTGGGCACGCCAACCCATCCTTCCGCTGCGCTCAGCACAACAGCATAGGCAAGACCTCAAAACGGAACAGCCTGCCTGAAGGACAGGACCGCCAGCGGCGGCGTTTTCGGGGTTTTCTTGTTTTGCTGGGCGCCCAGACGACAACTGGCCGGGATGACGTTCCTGGGATTGGCTCCATGGAGCTACGGCCGTCGCGAAGCCGCAAGACCCCTCGATCTCACATGTGAGGGCGGGGGTCGGGTTAGGAAGGAAGTGAATCAGACTGTGAACCAGCCATCTCGCGCGCCCCGTCACCGCCTGGTGTCTCTGGCCGTTACGGCGGGGCTGCTTCTGACGCTCGCGGTACCTGGGATCGCCTCGGCGAACTACGAGTACACGCAGGGCGGCACCACCTACACCGTCAGCTACGACGGTAGTGGCAAGATCACCGTGACGGGCTCAAACGGGTCGACGTGGACCGGCCAGGGCGTACAGTCCAACGGCCACTACGTCCCCCCATCGGACGTCGGGGGCATGACAACGAATGGCGGGACACCCTACCAGTCCGGTAACAGCGTCACGACCGACTGGTCGACGGGGACGAAGCCGGTAGCCAACAACGGTGGCTGCCCTGCTGGCGAGACGCCGGTGACGGCCAATGGGCAGTCCGGGTGCATCGTCGACGTCAACACCTCTGGGGTCCAGACCACCAGCGTTCAGCAGGGGAGCATGGTGATCATCTCGGGCAGCACGTTTGCCCAAACCCAGGATCAGCAGCTCGTGCAAGGCGCCCAGATCGTCACCATCCCAAGCAACCTGCTGACCCCCTCGCCGGGTGAGTCGCAACAGCAGCAGATCGCGGCCATCGACCAGTACCTGCAGTTGCAGGGCGTCTCCACGAGTGCCCTGGCGACCGTGGTCGGTGGAACTGGCGTCCTGCCGCCGATCGTCGATCAGGCGGTCTCCGACTACACCCAGGCCGCCGCTATCCAGGTCGGTGGCGCCAATGCGCTTGATGGTGCCGCGGCCCTGACCCAACTGGCCAGCACTTTCGCAAGCGGTGGCCTCGCCGCGGTGTCCCAGGACCTCAACATGCTCGCGGGCATCGCCACGAGCATGCAGACCTCCTCAAGCACCAACCCATGGACCGGCACCGGTAGCGGTGCGTATACGGGTGGAGGCACGGCCAGTCGGAGTTCTCCGACTAGTCCGTGGACCTACACGCAGAGCATGGGCGGCGTCAGCCTCTACCAGGCTCCGACCACCAGTGCCGTAACCAGCGGAGGTGGCGGTGGAGGTGGCGGTAGTTGCCCGCCGGGCGAGCTCGGCACCCCGCCGAACTGCTACACCCCGGTTCACAACCCTCCACCCCCGCCGCCGCAGCAGGCTTCGCAGTGGTACGCGGTCGCCATTCCCGCCTGGATGGACTCCTGGCTCAACGTGGTCCAGCAGCCGGGCAACGGCGATCAGACCGCCTCGAACCACGGCAACTCCAACTACGTGGCGAGTGCGACCTCTGACAGCCACCTGCTGACAAGCGACGGCGGCACCGTACTCAACAACGAGTCGGCGCAGGTGTTCGGCTCGTACACCGTAACGACCACGCAGACCGAGACGAAGTACCAGACAGTGACCGTGCCCGTGCAGGAGACCCGGATGGTCGCGGAAACGCAGACGGTGCCGGGTTACTGGCACGATGTCTCGTTTACCGAGCCGGGCGACTACAGCACGGTTTCGGTCGAGCATCCTGGGTACTACACGAGCGAGCCGGTCTACCACTCCGGCTCCTACTCAAGCAGCACTGTAAGCCATCCCGGCTACTACTCGAGTGAGCGTTCGTGCAGTGCAGGATACTACTCGACGCAGGTAGTCTGGATAGACCGTGACGGGCGCATGGAGAGGTCGACGCAGCGGGTGTGGCACCCCGGTTCCTGCACCACGCGGTCCATCTATCACCCCGGCTACACCAGCACCGTGCAGGTGTGGCACCCCGGCTACACGACAACCGAGCAGGTCTGGCACCCGGCGTACACGACGACCGAGCAGGTCTACCACCCGCCGTACACCGTGACGCATGCGGTCTGGGTGCCTCCGACGACGCAGACCGTCCAGGTGCCTCAGACCTATACGGCCTACGTGACCGAGCAGCAGCCCTACACAGTCAGCGTGCCGGTCACGGAAACGCTAACGGGCTGGCATACGGTGACGAGCCAGGTTGCAACGGGCAGCCAGGGTTCAGGCGGTACGAACTCCGGTGGGAACCTCAACGGCGGACACCTCTCCGCTTGTGGTGGTGCCCCAGAGTGCGCTCAGCCTGCGATCCACGGCGGGTCCGGGGCGGTCAACAGCCTCTACGTGGCACCGGTAAACAGCCAGAACAACCCCTGGCTGTAACACCACCCGGTTGCAAGGCGGGCGGGAGTGTCTTTTGGGACACCCCGCCCGCTTTGCGTTTTAGTCGGCCCCATGTATTTGTCAGCCACCCCGCGGCTCAAGCCGTGGACTTGTTGAGGCAAGTCCGAGGTTGACCAGCCCCAGCCAGGGCCGTAAGGCCATCGGGCTACGTTATCCGGGTCACGACACCGGAGGGTGCGCGGCGGAGTCAACCGCCGGCCGCAAGGCGAGCCAGCCCGCCGCCCTGTCGTCCAGGGTCAAACAGGCATACGGGGTTGAAGCCAGTGTCCTGGACACGACAAGCCCGGATAACATCGGCGAGGCTCACGTCACGGGCGGAAGCCCAGTCTTCTCCGTAAGGAGGCCATCTTTGTGCGCGTCTTTGTCCTCGACAAGAACGGGCAGCCTCTCGATCCGTGCCACTCGGCGCGGGCGAGGAAGCTGCTCAAGGCGGGTAGGGCGGCGGTCTTCCGCCACCAGCCCTTCACGGTCATCCTCAAGGACCGGGAGATCGCAAACTCTGTCGTCCACCCGTACCGCGCCAAGCTCGACCCTGGCAGCCGGACGACCGGAGTCGCCCTCCTGAACGAGAGCAGTGGCACCGTGGTCTGGGGAGCCGAGATCGAACACCGCGGCGCTGCGATCCACCTTCGCATGACCTCGAGAGCGAGCCTGAGACGGGCACGGCGCAACCGCAAAACGCGCCACCGCGAGCCGAGGTTCCTGAACCGCCATCCGGCGCGCTGCGTCGTCTGCGGGAAGAACGCTCGACACAGGCGCAAGACCTGCCGCTTGCACGCGCGGATCAGGCCGCAGACCCCGGCCGCTCTCCACCGGCTGCCTCCATCTCTGGAAAGCCGGATTGCCAACGTAGAGACATGGGCCAAGCGGCTCTGCCGCCTGGCGCCCGTCGCCGCGATCTCCATGGAGATAGTGCGCTTCGATCTGCAGAAGATCGAGAACCCCGACATCAAAGGGGTCGAATACCAGCACGGCGATCTCGCGGGCTACGAGGTGAAGGAGTATCTCCTACTCAAGTTCGACCACACCTGTGCCTACTGCGGCGGACTCTCCAAAGACCCGGTGCTCGAGGTCGAGCACGAGACCCCGAGGAGCCGTGGTGGAACCGATCGGGTCTCGAACCTCGCCATCGCCTGCCACACGTGTAATCAGACAAAGGGGAAGCGCACGCCCGAAGAGTGGGCTCAGGCGCTCAAGGGTTCCCTGAAGGAGATCGACCTCGCCCGCATCGCCAACTGCGGTAAGGTGCGGGCACACTCGAAGGCGCCGCTCAGAGATGCCGCTGCGGTAAACGCAACGCGCTGGGCGCTCTGGCACCGGCTCTTCGCGCTCGGCTTGCCCCTCGAGACGGCCAGCGGCGGGCTCACAAAGTTCAACCGGACAAGGCTCGGGCTGCCCAAGACACACTGGCTTGACGCGGCTTGTGTCGGAAGGTCGACACCCGAACACCTCCTGGTTGAGAGCAGAGCAGCTCTGCAGGTGAAGGCAAGGGGACACGGCAAGCGCCAGAGGTGCGGCGTAAACAGGTACGGCTTTCCGATCCGGTACGCGCCGAGGGTCAAACGGTTCTTCGGCTTCCAGACAGGGGATCTGGTTCTTGCGGTCGTGCCGCGCGGCAAGTATGCCGGAACCCACGTCGGGGGTGTTGCGGTCAGGGCGAATGGCTCGTTCAAAGTCGGCGAGGTCGACGGCATCTCGTGGCGGCACTGCCAAATGCTCCAACGTGCTGACGGTTACTATTACGCTCCTTCCTCTCCGGGCCCACAGCCTGGGGCATCTGAAGCGTGACGAATGAGCGGTTCGTCCGCCCACCATCCACCTATGTATTTATGGAGGTGAGCCTTTTGTCTGATTCTGTGATCCGTTTCAGCTTGCGCGGAGTGGCCGCCCAGCCGTCCCTGGTGCTCGCTGTGGGTGAGCACCTCAACCCAACCCTGGCTCAGCATCTTGAGGGGGACTTCCGACTCCTTCGGCAGGTCTCACTGCTCGACGACCTGGTGAATGCGCTCAAGGAAGAGCAGCCGGACACGGCGCTTGTGTCCCGCTACCTCCCCGGCAGTGGGGACCTGCGAAGCACTCTACCTGCGATCCGGAGGGCGGCACCTAACTGCCGCATCGTGCTTCTGCTCGGTGATCTCGACGACGAGGGCCGCGCCGTAATCCAGTCCGGAGCCCAATACGGCATCTTCAACGTCATGACGGGGCAGGACCTCGACCTCGACTCGATGCGTGCTGCGCTTACCGAGAACCGCACCTGGAACGACATCGCCGACCTGATGCCCGAGGGTTTCGCAATCGCGCCACGCGCCCATGTCCAGCCGGTACAGCCGACGATCACCGAACTCCCGCCTGAAGCGGCGCCGAAAGTCGTTACAAAGTACGCCAAGATCGTCGCCGTCGTCTCGGGGCGTGGCAACGTCGGCAAGACCACCGTGGCCGCGAACTTACTCGCCGCAGGGCGGGAGGGCGGCGTGATCGGTGTGGATCTCGACTTCACGAAGCCGGACCTGCTTCTGCAGTTCGTGCCGGAGGACTCGCAGCGATCCGACCTGCGCGAACTCCTGAATACCTTAAACATCGCGCCGCCCAAGCCCGGCGAGCCGCCTGTCGCCCTCGACCGCCGCGACATGCAAATCCTACAGGAGTGGGTCGACAAGTTGCCCGAGGTGACGAAGGGCGTCGTCGTCATCCCTGGTCCCTCTCGGAACATCGGAGCGGCGGACGTGCCGCGCGCGGTCGTCAAGGAGATCCTCCACTACGCCTCACAGAAGGCACGGCTCGTCGTGGTGGACACCGCCTTCGAGATCGCCGATGAAGCGACCCTCGATTTGTTGTACGCCGCCGACTCGATCCTGCTCGTGACCACCCCGGATCACTCGACGGTTTACCAGAACGCCTGGATGCTGCAGCAGCTTGAGGACCTGCGCATCCCCAAGGGCAAGATCGGCCTCGTCGTGACCCACGCCGGCCAGCGTGGTCTTAAGGGTCCACGCGAGATCGCCCAGATGCTCGGCCTGCCACTCGCGTTTGCCCTGCCCTTCGATGCCCTGCACCACGAGGCCGCGCGCGTCACGCGCAAGCCGATCGGCCTGCGCGAGCGTCCGAACGGCCCGTTCAGGGCCTTCGTGCAGAACTTGATGGACGACGAGGAGCCTACCGTCGAGAAGCCGCGGCGCGGCATGCTGTTCGGGCGGACACCTCGCTCGAAGAAGGGAGGCCAGCGCTGATGCGCGGGAAGATAGATCTTGGGGCGTACCGCGCGGAGCGCGGCATCGAGACTGAGACTGCGCAGCGGCGCGAGGAGTTCGGTCAAGCCTCAGACCCCTACCAGCAGGCAAGGGAACAGGCGTCCGAGTGGCTGCACGCCAACTTCCAGGAGATCCTGGCGGACCCGCGCGAGCACGAGGTCCAGGTCGACACGGCGATCGCGCAGGCCGTCGCCCAGGTGAGGCTCCTGCCCGATCAGGCCCGGCGCCTGCGCGAGGAGCTGCGCTCCGGCATCCTGGGGGCGGGTGCCCTGCAGAAGTACCTCGATGACCCTGCTGTGACCGAGATCATGGTGGTCGGGCGCGAGGTGCGGCTGGAGAAGGGCGGCAAGATCATGCCGGTCCTGCCGCTTGGCTCCACCGAAGAGGCCGCTGCCGTCGCTGAAGACATGGCGCAGAAGGTGGGCCAACGCTTCCAGAGGGCCCGCCCGGTGCTGAACCTTACCTGGCCCGACGGCAGCCGCGTCAACCTCGTGCATCCCTCGCTCTGCCCGAAGGGGGCCTGCATCACGATCCGCAAGCGCGACCTGTCGCGTCCCCTCGAACTCAGTGACCTCGTGGTGGCCGGGGCACTATCCGGCGAAGTCGCGGATCTTGCGGTGCGCGCGGTGCGCGGCCGACTGAACGTGCTGGTCTCTGGCTCCACAGGCTCCGGGAAGACGACCCTGCTGCGGGCCCTGGCGAACGCCACCTTCAACGACCCGAACGAGCGTGTTCTGGTGCTTGAGGACACCGAGGAGCTGCGGCTGTGCCACCCGCACACGGTTCCGTTGGTCGCCGTGAAGACCGGCGATGATGACTCCGGCATCGAGGTCACGCTGCACGACCTGTTCGTGAACGCGCTGCGCATGCGTCCCGACCGTCTGGTGATTGGCGAGGTGCGCAGTATCGAGGCGATGGATGCCATTGAGGCGGCGAAGACCGAGCACGGTGGGCTGATCTTCACGATGCACCTGCGGCGGCCTGAAGAACTCGGTGCCCGCATGTACTGGATCAGCCAGAAGGCGGGCATGGGCATCGAGCAGGCCGCCCTGACGCACGAGGTCTACTCCGCCGTCGATCTCGTCATCCACCTCGACAAACTGCGCGACGGAAGGCGGCGCGTGACGCGCGTTTGCGAACCTGTCAACGGCAAGATGGTGGACCTCTTCCGCTGGAACGCGCAGGACGACAGCCACGAGCAGGTGGCCGAGCTCAGTGCTGAGCGGCAGTCCTGGATGGATGACGTGCTAGTGAGCGAGGTGTAGCCCATGAACCTGCTCCTGATCCTCCTGGCAGCGGCGCTGGTGGCCCTTGCTGTCTACGTGGCCACAACGCCGCGCCAGGGCTTTCAGTTCGGCAACGCGCCGCCCCCGGACAAGGGGCGGCGTTCTGACAACAAAGCGGTCAAGAACGAGGAGAACCTGAAGGGTGTCAAGCGGCTTGTCTGGATTTCCGGCATCCCCTTGCCGTACCTCATGGTACGCCCTATCCAGCTTGTCGTGGGTGGCTTCGTCGGATTTGTCGCGCTCTTCCTAACACACAACGTCGTTGTGGCGGTGATCTTCGGCGTCTTCGGCTTCCAAGGCCCGATCGCGCTTCTCCGTAACCTGGCGCTCGCCCGCTGGAGGGCGGCGGACAACGAGGCGTACGTCATGGCGAACACGATGCGCTTCACCCTGCCGGTGCAGGGGCACCCCGTCACGGCATTGCGCCAGACGGTGCCCGGCCTGCAGGAGCCTCTGAAGTCCTGGATCGCGATGGCGCTGGCGCGCGAGACCGTGGGCGGCAGTGCGGAGGAGGGCATCTACGAACTCGGGCTCAGGCTCGGGCATTCGGAGCTGCAGCTCCTCGCCGAGATCCTCAAGGCCGACCGCCGCGAGAAACCAGCGGCCGATCTGCTCTCGGAACTGATCGACGCATGGACCGAGAGGATCCGGGGCGACCAGAAGAAGCAGGCCAAGATCGCGTCAACCCGCCGCTTCTCGAACGCCATCATCGGGCTGCCGATGGTGGCGTTCCTGCTGCTGCCGGTGTTCTCGGCCTCGACCGCCGTCGTGTTCCAGAACTCGCTGGCGGGGCAGGCGAGCGCCGATGTGGCGATGCTGCTCTTTGCCGCCGCCGCCTACGTCGTGGCCAACTCAGTTGCGAAGTCGCAGGAAATCAGCATCTGACCATAAGCTCCTTCCGCGCGTTTGCGCAAGGATCCAGCCAGGAGGTGGTCTCAACGCTCGTCCACCGTGGCTACCGATTCAAACTGAAGACCACTCCCGATCTGGAGGCCGTCTTCCGCAGGATGGTGGGACATGCCCGCTTCGTTTGGAACAAGGCCCTGCGTCTGAACCTCGACCGACTGGAGCAGGGTCTGCCGATCGTCTGGTACGACGACCTCTGCGGACTGCTCAGGCTCTGGAAGCAGTCCGAGGAGTACGGTTTTCTAGCAGAGGCCAACGCCCAGTCCCTGCAGCAGAAGCTCCGGGACCTGGACCGGGCCTTCACCGACGCCTTCGACTCGGCCCAGCCGATGAAGCGTCTCCCCCGGTTCAAGAAGAGAGGTGTCGGGGGCAGCTTTCGCCTGCCCCAGGACGTCAAGGTGGAGAACCGTCGCGTCTTCCTGCCGAAGATCGGCTGGGTCGGATTCTTCAAGAGCCGCGAGGTCCCAGGCACGATCAAGAACGCCACCGTCACCCGCGAGGCCAATGGCTGGTATGTCTCCATCCAGACCGAAGCAGAGATTCCCGAGCCCAATCTGCATATCGGCCCGGCGATCGGCGTCGACCGTGGAGTGGCAGTCTTCGCGGCCACGTCCGACGGAGAACTGGTTGACCCCGTGAACTCCTACGCGAAGAGCATGGAGCGACTCGCTCGCCTGCAGCGTAAGCTCGCACGGCAGCGCAAGGGCTCGCGCAACCGGGCGAAGACGAGGGCCAGGATCGCCCGGCTGCACCAAAGCATCCGGCGCCAGCGCGCGGACTTTCTGCACAAGGTCTCGACACGGTGGAGCAAGAGCCACGCTCTGATCGTGCTCGAAGACCTGCGCATAGGGAACATGACGCGCTCGGCGCGGGGCACCGTCGAGAGTCCGGGGTCCCGTATCGCCCAGAAGAGCGGCCTGAACCGGGCCATCCTCGACCAGGGCTGGGACGAGCTCGGACGCATGCTCGGGTACAAGCTACGCGAGCGAGGGGGGCACCGCCTTCTCGTCCCGCCGCAGCAGTCGAGCCAGGAGTGCTCGGAGTGCGGCCACGTCGCGCCGGAGAACCGGACGAGCCGGGATGTCTTCCGCTGCGTGGCATGCGGTCACACCGAGCATGCGGACGTGAATGCAGCCAAGGTGATCTTGGCGAGAGGGACGGCGGCGCGGGCTGCCTAGCCTCGAATCGCCGCCGGGCGGGCGGTGACTGTCTGCTGAGGGATAGGGCGCTGGCCCCCCGTCGAAGCAGGAACCTGCGGGAAACGGCGACGGAGTACCGACCTCGGGTAACCGAGGAGTCCCCCGGCGTCGGCCTGGGGAGGACGTCAAGTCGTGAAGAACTCGGTCGGCAAGTCCGAGGAGATCAGCGTCTAGTCGTCGCGATGGCGCTTCCGCACAGAAAGGAGGGGGCTATGTGTTAGGGATTCTCGCACTCCTGAGCGTGGGGCTGGCGGGCCTTGCCGTATGGCTCGCCCTGACGCCGCAGACCCGGTTCCACTTCGGGACGTCCCCGACACCGACCTGGAAGAGCATCGTCATCGCCATCACACAGGCGGTGGAGAAGCAGACGGCGGAACCCATCCGGCACGCCGCCGATGCCCTTGGCTGGCCGCCGTCGCGCATCGCGGTCATCACTGGGATCATCTCCGGCGTGCTGTTCCTTGGCCTGCTGCTGGTATCCTGGTGGATCGCGCTTCTGGCGCTCGTGCCGATTGTGATCGCCGCATGGCGCATCGCGGGCGTGATGGTGATGCGTCAATACCGGGACTGGCAACACCAGATGGTGCGAGGTTTGCCGTCCCTGATCGCGGTGCTGCGGGTCCACCTCGACCTCGGCAGGACTGTGCAGGACAGCCTGAACGCCGTGCTGCCGGGAATGCGTGACCCTCTGCGGCGCGACCTGCAGCGCACCCTGACCGACATGGCCACGGCTTCGGCCGGGCGGGGCGAGCATGGCGAAGTCCAGACGGCGAGGGATGCCTTGCGGCTGCTCGCCGACCGGGTGAACCGCCTCGAGTTCCGCACCTTCACAGACACCATCACCCAGGCATGGGGCTCCCGGCTCTCAGGTGCGGCCCTGGAGCCCTTGCAAGACCTTCTGCGCATCACACGCGAGAAGGAGACCGAAGAGCAGACGAACAGGCTCGACATGGTGATGACGACGGCGCCCGGCTTCGCCATCTTCGGGATCATGGTGCTTCTCGTCGCTGGCTGGCTGCTCGGCTCCGGCGCGACCGGCGTGTTGTAACGCCGTATATGTGGGGGTGATCAGTCCGCTCCATCGCCAAGGCTTGGCGTAATCGCCGTCTCAAAGTCCCCTTGGCATCGTCGTCCGATCTTGCCCCGAACACCAATGCAGGGAGGTTCACCTGATGATGAACAAGATCCGTAGATTCCTCTCCCGTGCTCGTGCCACGCTCAACCGTGCTGTCGCATCGGTTCAGGACACGGCCCTGCGCACGGTCGTCCGCCTGCAGGCCAACACGGCCTCAACGGTCTATCGCCTGCGCACCGAGCAGGCCGGCCAGTCCTCGTGGGTCAACGAACTGATGGTCCTCGGCGTCGTCGTGATCATCGCGGCGCTCATCTTCGCCTTCTGGAAGGCGGGCGGCGCCGCCTGGGTCAACTCCCGCCTGAACGACCTCACCCAATACTGATTGCGAAGCGCAGCGGGCGGGTGCCGGGGCGACCCGGAGCCCGCCCGTTTCGTGTTTTTGAGGAGGTGAGTCTTTGGGCGAGTGGGTCAGCTACATCATTGGGCTTGCGCTGATCTTTCTGAGCGTGACGGCCGGCAGCAGCTTCGCGCAGGTTCAGGCGGCGAAGTCCTCTCTTGCGCGCATCGCCAGCATCGCCGCAAACGAAATGGCCGTCGAGGGCGGCTACACACAGAACGTGCAACAGACCATCATCGCAGACCTCAAGCAAAACGGTTTCGATCCCACCCAGGCCAACGTGCAACTCCCTCCGACGGTGCAGGGGGTGCGCCAGGGCTACGGCAACGTGATGACCATTCAGATCGCCTATCCGATGCCCGTGCGCATCGTCGACTTCTCGCCCTTCAGCGTCGCCGTGTCCGACACCGAGGGAGCCACGTCGATGTACGTGCCGGGCTCTCCCGCTGACAACGACCCGATCCTGGCCTATCCGGGGCAGGGCACGAACGACCTGCAGGGCAACGTGCAGACCACCACCGGCACATTCGTCGGCCAGTGACCGAGACGTTCGGCCG